>CAYMNM010000001.1:0-57101 GCA_964391795.1 uncultured Anaerolineaceae bacterium
GTCCTTAAAGGTGGTTATGACAAAGTTGAAAAAGTTATGCTCTTCCTCTGCCTTTCAGCTTTGGCTTACGTGGCTACAGTCTTCATCATCAAACCAGATTGGGGTGAGATCGCCCAGGCAGCGTTTGCTCCAAAGATTGAATTCAATAACGATTACATTCTCGCCATCCTTGCTGTAATTGGTACAACCATCACCCCCTGGGGTATTTTCTATCTGCAAGCCTCAGTTGCTGATAAGGGGGTGGATATGGATCAGTATGGCCATACCAAGCTCGATGTTGCCTTTGGTGCTGGTTGGGGTAATATCATTTCTGCTTTCATCATCATCACTACTGCAGCAACATTATTCACCAGTGGGATTATTGTCACCAATGCCACAGAGGCTGCATTAGCGCTTGAACCGCTGGCAGGCAGCGCTTCCAGAATTCTTTTTGCTATCGGTCTGCTTGGGGCTTCACTTCTTTCGATCTCAGTTTTGCCTTTGGCTACAACTTATGCGATGTGCGAAGCTTTCGGTTTTGAGAGGGGTTTAAACCGCCCAATGAAGGAAGCACCCGCTTTCTATTCCACCTTTAGCATAATCACAATACTCAGCATATTTTCCATTCTCTTTGTTCCCAGCCGATCGCTTTTCCAATTCATGCTTTATTCTCAAAGCTTGAACGGTATTTTGTTGCCAATCCTCCTGGTTTTAGTGCTCATTCTTGCTAATAACAAAAGCATTATGGGCAAATGGAAGAATCGAACATTTCAGAATGTTTTGGCAATTGCTATGACGGTGATGATCTTCGGGATTACAATCGTGCTTTTTGTGGAGCCTTTTCTGAGGTAATTTCTGCTCTTTCTTCGCTCAAGGCGCAGACTAGAGAATAAATTGAGGCGTGGGAAATAACCCCCCCGTTTTGCCTTAATCGCCACGATGGTCTTCCATCCGTCATAAGCGTTTCAACCACTGGCAAATCGCTTTCCCCCTCCTCCAGAACATCAAGTCCAACGCGGATGAGGGCTCGCATCGTCCAGAATTTTTCAATCCCGCTTCCGCGTAGAATTACTTTTTGATGTTTTTCATTTTCAGTCTTGAACTTACCGGAAATGGGGTCAAACTCTACACCAGGCCGATTGAAGGTTTTTCCAAATTCACCTTTCAACACCAAATCCTCTGGTGAACCTTGCGAAATGCTTCCATCACGATCCATCAGCCATAACCTGTCCGCCACCTGAAGTGCCAGATCAAGGTCGTGCGTGGAACACAATACTGCTTTTTCTTCCTGATGAGCAAGTTTCTTGAGCATCAGCATCATTTTCACCCTGCCGGGAAGGTCCAAATATGCGGTAGGTTCATCAAGGATCATCAGCCTGGGTTCCTGAGCCAGAGCCCTGGCTACCATTACATGCTGCCGTTCGCCATCACTTAATTCGGAGACAAATCTCCCTGTCAGGCCATCAGCTTCGGCAGCCTCCATAGCTTTTTGCACAACTTTTTCATCAGATTTATCACGTCTGTCAAAAAAATTCGTATAAGGGAAGCGACCCAAGCCAACCAGTTCCTCAACGCGCATTTGCCCCACTTCTACTGGATCGGTCAGTACCAGGCTGATCGTTTTAGCAACTTCATTTTCGGCCACTCTGGTAATATCTTTGCCACCTAAAACAACCGTGCCCGCCAATGCGCTTTGCAAGCTAGCTAAGGTGCGAAGAAGGGTTGTCTTGCCGGCGCCATTCGGGCCGATTAGGCAGACTAACTCTCCAGCTTTCAGAACGAGGTTCAGATTGCTGGCAACAAGCCGGCTTAGTTTACCGCCCAGGCGATACCCGATACTCAAATTCTCAGTTTGGAGCACTTTAGTGTTCATATGCTCACCCCGGAACCAGCTTTGCGCCTGAGGATGATCCAGAGGACAAATGGTGCACCGAAGAGCGATGTAATGACATTGATCGGCAGTATGAAGGCAGTCCCTGGTAACTGTGTAAGCACATCTGCCAAAAGCGCTGCGCTCGCGCCTAAAACCAGAACGGCCGGTAATAAAAGTTTGTGGTTTGATGTCCGCATCAGATTTCTGGCGATGTGAGGGATGGCCACCCCTAAGAAGCCAATCGGACCACAAAATGCAGTAGCCGTACCTGCCAGAATAGAAGCCCCTAAAAGAATAAAAAAACGTGTGCGAGGTAGATTCAACCCCAGAGATCTGGCGTAATCCTCCCCAAGCAATAATGCATTTAAACTTTTTCCAAGCAAGGTGCTAATTAAGATGCCGACAATCATCACAGGTGCCATAACTCTTAGTTGGCTCCAGGTAACGCCTCCAAAAGAACCATAAGTCCAGATCATATAAGCCTGGATACGCTCTGGTAGGCTGAAGTAAATCATTAAACTCACCAAGGCAGAAGTGGCATAGCCAAACATCAGACCCAAAATTAGCAACGTGTTTGATGATTTCACAGTTCTGGAAACCAGCATCACCAAGCCAAAGACCAACGCTGCCCCAAGAATTGCAGCTGCTGCTACCCCCAGATCACCCATCGTGGTTAGTTGGGTCATGAAGAGCGAACCTACCGTGCCAACACTAAGTATGGCAAGCGCAACACCCAGCGACGCTCCGGAGTTTATGCCCAGAATAAACGGATCAGCAAGGGGATTCCTGAAAAATGTCTGCATCAATAAACCTGAAACTGCCAATCCGGAACCAACCAGAACAGCTGTAATTGCCTTGGTCAAGCGAATATTGAGCACAATATCATGCCAGATTGGCATATCTGTTTGGCTTCCACTTAAGATGCGAACAATATAACTGGCTGGAATCTTCAGGCTGCCATAGCTCAGATCCAGGATCAATACCAGAACAAACACCAGGGTAAAAAACGCCATCCATCCCAGGAAATACCCGTATTTGCCTTCATGCGAAGGCAAATCAATTGTGTTTTGAGTGGATGGCGAGTTCATTTGCCTCAATTTACTCTTGTGTAGTAGAAAAGCTGGTGATCTGGCAACAGCTCGGGATAAAAGATCTTTACCAGGTCCCTGAGAACAAGATCGGGGTTGGCGACCCCCCCTTCATAAAAATCTGTGCCGCCATTTGGGTTCACACGGGCATTATTGTTGTAAACTTTCCCTTCCTTTACTGCCATGAACTCACTGTACCTGGCATCTTCTGAAACCAGGCTAGCAAGATCGGAAGCAAACCCAATATTCAACCAATAATCAGCCTCTTTGGCTTTCTCATAGACAATTTCGAATGCTAATGGTGAAGCCCCTGTGCCTTCAACATTCTCAGCAAAAAGGTAATTTGCGCCGGCGTCTCTTAACAACTCGGCTACATAGCTTTCTTTGCCAGGCATGTACCAACTACCCTGATAAGCGGTATTGACAAACACGCTGGGTTTTTGCTCCACTTCTTCGACCAAGGATTTAACTTCCTCATAGCGGGCAACCATCTGATCAAATACTTGGCTCGCCTCTTCTTCCATCTCAAAGAATGCAGCGATGAACTTGCCCCATTCTGCTCTTCCAAGCGGTGAGTTTTCCAGGTAGTCAGCATTCAGAACCAGGGTTTGTCTGGCTTCATTGAGCTTGGCTTCCTCAAGTACCTGCGCATTCAGGTAAGGCGCCATCAAAATATCCGGCGAGATTTCAATCACTTTCTCAAGGTTTAGCTTTGCGCTAAAACCATCCCCACCAACAACCGCGATTACACCTTTCTCAACTTTGCTCCGGATAGTTTCATTGAAGGTGTACGTGCCGTCGTCAATTCCAACTACATTGTCCAGCTTATCAATTTGATCGAGCATGGGGTAGTAGGTGGAAGAGAGGGTGATGATTTTTTCAATAGGTGTTTGGACGATGACAGCATCCTGCTCTGCCACTTCAGGAGATGTTCCCTTAGGCACTAAAACGTAACGCACGGGCATTGTGCTGTCGGGGGTCTTCACACTGAGCAGTTTATAACCTTCCCTGTATTCAAGGGTGAAATTCTTTGCGTACCTGATTGTGACAGGTGCAATAATTGGGGCAACATCTGGTTCCTCAGTGGATTCAACGTTTGCCTCTGGAATTGGTGCCACGGTTTCCACTAAGGCAGGCGCAACTTCTACCTCTGTTTGGGATACCGCAGGAGGTAGAGCCTGGCACGCACCAAGAACAAGAGCTAAAAAGAAAAGTATTACGGAAATGGATTTTTTCATGGTCTCCTCGCCATTAAAAATCAAACCCAACCTGTCTCAGATTGGGTTTAAGGTGAAAAGCCACGCTTTGGCCGCCTCCTTATCCGAGAAGGTTATGGTTTGTTCCTGAGGCAGACTTCCTGACTATTGAACGTTTGTGAAAAGGCTCAAATTACAGTTGCGGTACAGTGTTGGACTTTCACCAACTTCCGTCTTTACTCCCTGGCATCCGGGCATCGGGTTACCTCAGGTTTGGTTGTAAATGTACTATTTAAAGATACCATTATCTATATGCTCCGTCAATTCAGCTTGGACAGCTGCTCAGTAATTGTGTCTACCTTGCTGAATTAAGCGTAAACTTGTGATATGTCAAAAGCAAGTTTGAAATCACTTCCAGAAACTGATCTTGCCGCTTACCAATCACTACAAACTGGTAATGATTGTGGATTGCACGCCCTCAGCGCGGCAGTCCGTCTGCTAACCAATGTTGAGATTTCTCCCCAATACCTTATTAATGAGACGAATCGTCTTTGGTGGCGTGGGAGGTTCTTCCGTGTATTTCCCTCATGGGCGATTACCCCACAACAGCTCGCCAACTTGGCAAATTACCTGGCTAAGCGTGAGAATCTATCTATCAGCGCCGAGGTAATGCACCTTTCAACACAGATACTTCAGAACCTCATTCCCGATTCCAGCCTGGCTTGCGTGGTCACAATTTATTGGCTGCCTGGTAAAGCCCCTGCCATCTACCATTGGAATAAGCCTCAAAACACCAATGAACATCACGGTTTGGAAGGCCATACGATGCTCCTGGCTGCCTATGACCCCTCACACTACAATGGTGATATCCAAACACCCTGGGGGTTCATCAACTCATGGGTCGACAGAAGTTCTGGTTTGTTCTGGATGGAAAACGAAGCCTTTGAGAAATCGTGGGGGTTTCCGTTGCCTATTGTCGGCAACCATGCTGCAACAATCATTTCCTACAACGATTAAATCAGGTTACAAGCTATCCAATTGGAAAGCTTGTTGCGGGGTTTTCACTTAAAACTTCAAGATTAAATTGACCCCTGCTAAGCTCCTGAACTTCACGCTCGAACGCTTCCAAATTCGCTTTTTCCAATCTGACACTCAACCTTACTGTCTCAGTAAAGTTCTTTTCCAATTCAATCGCTTCAAATTTGCCTGCAACTTTTTGTATTTGATCAAAAAAACTGTACGCAAAACTCAAACGCAAGTCCACGGTGTGTACCAATCTGGCTCTTTTTGTCTCTTTCAGAACAGCTTTAACTGCTTCGGTGTAAGCTCTCACCAAGCCGCCAGTTCCCAGTTTGATCCCGCCAAAATAGCGTGTCACTACTACAACTACGTTTCCAAGCCCACTGCCCTGTAACACGCGCAGGGCAGGTTGCCCAGCGGTTCCAAAAGGTTCGCCGGCATCGCTGGCATGAGTGATCACCGAATGGCCGTGTCCAATGATAAAAGCTGGCACATGATGGCTGGCATCGGCAAACACCTGACCAGTCTGTTTGATGAACTCCCGAGCTTCTTCTACACTATTTGCAGGTGCCAAACTGGCAATAAAGCGCGAATTTTCAATTTCAATTTCAGACTGGGCTTTTGCCGCCGGAACTAATCTATCCTCAACTGTCTGTGAGACCACGTGCTTAGCCATGCGGCAATCATAAACTATAATTATCTTTATGCAGCCTTTCCTGGATCTCATTCTTCAATCCCCGATCCTTATTTACTATGCAGTTATTAACCTTGTCGTGGCGGTTCTCTATTTAATTGACAAACTCAAGGCAATTGGTCGCCGCTGGCGAATCTCTGAGAAAAACCTATTACTGCCTGCGGTGATTGGGGGTGCTTTTGGCGGTTTGGTGGGAATGCTAATCTTCAGACACAAAACCCGTAATTCCAGGTTTTGGGCAATTAATGGAATTTTCGCGGCTCTTCACTTGGTGATTCTTTTCTTTCTCACACAAAATGAGCTTGTTCCACGCCTTCCCTGGTAGAAATATATCTTAACAACCGCAAATCACCATCCAATCGTATATAATTGTTTAAATTAACAGAGAATCATCTTGGATGAGACTATGGTTGAAGTAGAACAAATTTATGAGATAAGGCCGCGTATCGCCGACGAGTTTCAGGTTGGGTCCTTTGAACCCCGCACTGAGGCTATGCAGCGCGCCTGGGAATGGGGCAAAAGTGTTCACGGAGGTCAATTACGCCTTTCCGGAGAACCCTATTTCGAGACTCACTGCGGTTGGGTGGCAGCCTTCGTTGATAAATTGGTCAACATAGAATCCTGGACAATAGCAGCATTGCTGCATGATGCCATTGAAGACCAGGGCGGCTCCCTGGAAGAAATCCGCAATCTTTTCCCCGGTCAGTTGGGGCTTGAAGTCTCCCATATCATTGACGGTGTGACTAAAATGTCAAATCCGCGTGATGGTAGCAATCGCGAAATCGAGACTCTGCGGAAAATTGCCATGTTCCGCGACCCAGCAGTCTTTGTTGTCAAATTAGCAGACAAATCCCACAATCTGATGACCTTACACCACATGTCAGTTGGCAAGCAGTGGCAAAAAGCCACTGAGGCCATCCGGGCATATGGAAAACTGGCGGGTATTCTAAATTGCTACCGCTGGCGCCGTTGGATTGAGGATATGGCCTTCCCTTACGCCGAACCTCAGGCTTACTCCCGTGTGCGCTCTCAAATTGATAGTGACCCGCGTCTAAACGTTGATTTCATTCGTTACTACCTTGGCGAACTTGGCAAACTGATGCAAAAAGAAGACATTGATGGCCAGGTACGTGTAGTAGTAAACGGCTATTGGCAATCCTGGGATAAGCTGCAGCGCATGGCCCGAGCGCGCCGCACTTCTCTTGAAAACTTTTCTGCTCTCAACGACCTTGTAAGTTTCCGTATGCTCGTGCGCACACAAGATCTGGCAAAATGCTATCAGTTGCTCTCCCGCGTTAACCAGTATTTTGGCAAAAACATCGATCAGGACCGTTTTGATGACTACCTGGCGGACCCACAGAACGGTTATCGTGCACTTCAGGTGACCAGTTGGATCCCCGGAGCCGGCGCGATTGAAGTTGCCATCACAACTGAAGAATTTGAAGGTGAAAACACCTGGGGTGTCATTTACTGCATTAAAAATCAGAAACCGATCACTCAGTATCGGCCTATCCAGGTTCTTACTCCCTACGGAGGCACACGCTTCCTACCTGAGGGAAGTACGGTTCTTGATGGTGTTGCCGCCGTGCAAGAATTTTATCTTGATAAGATTCACTCTGTACTCGTTAACGGCGTTGAACGCAACCTCTACGACCCGCTGGACCCTGGGGATGTGATCGAAGTCATCACCACTGGCACTCACATCACGCCGATACCAGATTGGCTGAACCACAGCAACAGCTATACCGCCCGGCGTCTACGTTCGGTCTTAGCCATGGTTGGCCTCAAAAAGGCCAGTCGGGCAGGGCGCACAATCATTCATCCCATCCTTGCCAAACGTGGCTTGTTGGACCTTGAGGACGTTCAATCCCTCGAACCCAGCCGCATTGAATCATTGCTCGGCTTGCTGGCTTGTGCCAATTTGGATGACCTTTATGCCGCCGTTGGAGACGATTCAATCTACATCAACGAATTGGAAAACGCGTTGGACCTGGTTGGTATCTCACAAACTTCTTTGGGATGGACTACCGTCGAAGTTGAAGGTTCGGTAGACTCAAACCGCCCGGGTGCCCTGGCCTATTTTGCCAGCCTGGTTGGAGATGCCGGTGCTAACATCATCCGTACCGTTAATACAACCTCTGCCAACGGGCATTTTTCATTACGTATGGTCCTGAATGGATTGAACGCGGAACAAAAATTAAAACTTTGCGACTTGTTTGAGAAGAGCCGCTTCCCACTCATCAAAGTGGAAATTGTATAATCCCAAGTGCTGGATTAATTAAATACCTACTGAATGTATATTCGCGGTAGACGTTCTGCCAATCCAGAAGTAACCTCGTAGTTGATTGTTTTCCACCGCCTGGCCACTTCGTCCACTGTGATGGATTGCTTGCCCTGGCTGCCAATGAGCACAACCTCATCACCCACTTTAGCACCCTTGACGCGGTCGAGTTGCAACATGCATTGGTCCATGCACACCCTCCCCACCACATTAACTCGTTTTCCCCCCACCAGGACCTGCTGGTGATTTACTCGCCGGAAGCCATCCCCATAGCCAATCGGAATGACTCCAATGGTCTCATTGCGATTGGTAGTGTAAATCGAGCCATAACTTATGCCTTGACCTGGCGGATACTTGTGAATCTGAATTATCCTTGCCTTCCAGGAGAGCGCTTGCCTAAAGGCTTTATCAAGCTCCATGCCTGGTGCTGGTGCCATGCCGTAGAGAATATCACCAGGCCGTACCAGGTTGTACCAGGATTGGGGGAAGTTAAAGATGGCCGCGGAGTTAGCCGCATGCACAAGAGAGGGTTTGAGACCTTCAGCCTCCAGGTCGCACAGTACTTCTTCAAAACGCGCTATTTGCATGGGCGTGCTTGGATTTTCAGGCTCATCTGCTCGTGCAAAGTGTGTAAAAATTCCGTCAACGGTAACCGGGCTACCCCTTAATTCCTTGATGAATGGTTTAACATCCTGCGGTTCCATGCCCAAACGGCCCATGCCGGTTTCAACCTTCACATGGGCATGCAGATTACCACCCAACATTTTCGCATATTCGATGTATTGCTTGGTTAGACCTGCATCAATCAGAGAGACCGTTATATTTTGTTCAATCGCTTCTGGAATTTTAGCCGGAGGTGTGTATCCCAATACAAGGATTTTTGCTGAAATCCCTGCCCGCCTAAGCGCCAGGGCTTCCTCTGTTCGGGCAACACCCAGCCAGGTAGCCCCGCCTGCTATGGCTGCTTGCGCGCAAGGCCTGGCCCCATGACCGTAGGCATTGGCCTTGATGACCGCCATCACTTCCTTCCCTGTCATTTGTTTGATCAGGGTAGTATTGTCGTGTATGGCGTTTAAGTCAATTTCTAACCAGGTGGAGTAGCTGTTTATTTCCATAAATGTAAAAACCTGCAAGAATTATACCTTGCGGATAATCAATTATTTTCAAGGGTTTAACGGCACAAGTTTACCAATCACTACATATCGCGAGTCCTCAGTCGCGTAATCACAAGTAAAAAAAGAAACAATCCTATCCTCACCAGAGATAACAACTTCGCTCTTAAAATTACTTAATCGTCTGGCCTCACTGATGTAGTTATCCCTGATCTCTGGGGTATCAAAATTGAAGTAAATCTGACCAATTTTCTGGGGCGTCGTCAAATACCCGGCTATCACTTCAACCCTGAACACTTGATCCTTGGTCAGTATATATATGGACCTGTGGTCGTCGTAGTAACTGGGATCCTTATAAAGCTCGAGATCATTGAACATCGAACCGTCTTTCATGTTATGACCGTAGATAAGCGTATGCGCATCACTGAAATCGCGTTTGTTATGGTAATCCATGAAAATAGAGCCCAGCTTATTTACTTCATTATTAACAAGGCGGTTTAAGTAATAATAATTATCCCTGCCCTGCACGAGGGGATAGTTAATTCTGGTATTCTCACTCAAAATCCAACCCACAGCATCCGGATTTATGCCTGTCAGGCGGTCAAAGTTAATGCTAAGTAGCTTGCGTATGCGTTTGTAATCCAATTGGTCTTCTGATGGTAAAGTAGAAAGTTTGCTCGTGCTTGTTCCACTAATCTCACCCTTTTGGTCGCCTGATTTAGCAATTATCTGGTTTTGGTCACCATTTTGTGCCTCTTGACCAGTAGTTGCCAAACTCTCACCTTGCACAATCACAGCCTCAGCTATAGTATCGTAGGCATTTACACCAGTACGATAAGCCTGGTATTCTCTCACAAATAAAAAACCGCTAACAATTGCGATTATTAGAAAGAAAAAGCTAAAGCCTCGTAGAATCTGGGTTTTTGTTGATTCTCCTTTACCTTCTTTCTTGCGTGCTGATTTACTTAGCATTCAATCCCCATGTTAGCGTCGCTCATATTTCTATTGGAATTTCCCATCGGCAATTCTATCGCATAATTTTGCCTTACTGGCAGGCCTAACGTTTGCCGCGCTCTATGGGCTTGTGATAAACTCGAAGACTAGAATAGAAAAATAAGGCAAAATTGCCTTTTTTGAGGTGATTAATGACAACTGTCAAAACTTCATACTTGGACGCGCTAAAGGACAGAGTTCTTGTCTTTGACGGCGCAATGGGTACCTCACTACAACTAATGAAGCTCGGACCAAAAGAGTTCGGCAGCCCTGACTTGGTTGGCTGTAATGATGTTCTTGTTCTCAATTATCCCAGCGCTGTTGAACAAGTACATCGCGCTTTCCTTGAAGCTGGAGCAGACGTCCTTGAAACTGATACTTTCCGTGCCAATCGCCTCACACTGGCAGATTATCACCTTGAAGACCGCACGATGGAGCTAAATCGCACCGCAGCCAGCCTTGCACGCCGTGTTGCCGACCAGTTTTCCAGCTCTACACATCCTCGCTTTGTGGCTGGCTCGATTGGGCCATCTGGAAAATTAATTTCTACCGATGATCCACAAATGTCCAACGTAAGCTTTGATGAATTGGCAGAAATTTTCCGCGAGCAAGCTCGCGGTCTTGTCCAGGGCGGTGTTGATCTCCTTCTCGTCGAAACATCTCAGGACATACTTGAGGTGAAAGCAGCTATTGAAGGTATTCACCGCGCCTTCAAGGATGAAGACACCATCCTGCCCATCCAGGCACAGGTAACCCTTGACCTCACCGGCAAGATGCTACTTGGTACCGACATCACTGCAGCGCTTTCAATACTTGAAGGCATTGGCATTAATGTCATTGGCATGAACTGTTCCACTGGTCCTGACCAGATGCGTCCATCGGTTGAATACCTCGCAGAACACACAAATCTACCCATCTCATGCATCCCTAATGCCGGCTTACCGATGAATGTCAACGGTGAAGCAGTCTACCCGATGGAAGCCGAACCATTCTCAGATGTTTTGGCAGATTACGTCAAAACCTACGGCGTTCGCGTGGTAGGCGGTTGCTGCGGTACCAAACCAGAACACATCCAGGCTTTGGCCTCCAAAATCCACGGGCTGCAGCCCACCCAACGCCCGGTGGAACCGATCCCATCGCTGGCTTCCTCCACGCAGGCCGTTGCTCTTGAGCAAATACCCGTTCCCTTCATCATTGGTGAGCGCCTGAATGCTCAAGGTTCACGCAATTTCAAAAAGATGCTCATGGCTGAGGACTACGAGGCCATGGTGCAATTGGCAAGAGACCAGGTTGATAACGGTGCACATGGGCTGGATATTAGCGTAGCCGTGACCGAACGTTCTGACGAAAAAGAGATGATGACGCGCCTGGTTAAGCGCCTTACTTTGGAAGTTCCCGTTCCACTTATCATCGACTCCACCGAACCGGATGTTATCGAAGCTGCCTTGCAAATCATCCCTGGCCGCTCATTGATTAATTCCACCCATTTTGAATCCGGCGAAGCCAAAAGCCGCCGCATCTTCAGAATGGCCAAGGACTACTCAGCCGCGGTTTTGTGCCTGACCATCGACGAAAAAGGCATGGCCAAGACTGCTGAGCGTAAACTTGAAATTGCCAGACGGCTCTACGAAATGGCGATAACGGAATTCAACCTGCGGCCCGAAGACCTGGTTTTTGACGACCTCACTTTCACGCTTGCCACTGGCGAAGCCGAATATGCTGATTCAGCTATTGAAACTCTAAAAGGTCTCACCCTTATCAAAGAAAGCTTGCCCGGTGTGCATACCTCACTGGGGGTCAGTAATGTTTCATTTGGACTTTCGCCAGCTGCTCGCAAGGCCGTCAACAGCATTTTCCTCTACCATTGTACACAGGCAGGTTTGGACATGGCCATCGTAAATGCCGCCCAAATCAAACCTTACGCAGAGATTCCCCAGGAACAGAGGGATTTGGTTGAAGCTCTAATCTTCAACAAACATGAGCAAGCCCTGGCAGATCTGATTGCATATTTTGACGCTCACTCAAGCCAGGACGATGCTTCAGACTCCAAAGCTGATCCATTCGAAGGCTTGGGACCCGACGAACGCTTGAAGAAACGTGTTCTCACCCGTCACAAACAGGGTGTTGAAGCTGATATTGACGAAATGCTGGCGCGTGACCCACTAAAGCCAACAGGTGAGAAAGCAGTTGGGATTCTCAATAATGTTTTACTGCCCGCCATGAAAGAAGTCGGTGACCGCTTTGGCGCAGGAGAATTGATTTTGCCTTTCGTCCTGCAAAGCGCTGAAGTCATGAAAAAGTCAGTCGGTTATCTCGAAAACTTCCTGGATAAAGCCAGTGGCACATCCAAAGGAAAATTGGTGCTAGCCACTGTATATGGCGATGTTCATGACATCGGTAAGAATCTTGTCAAAACTATTCTCAGCAATAATGGTTATGAAGTGGTTGACCTGGGCAAACAAGTACCCGCTGAAGAAATCATCAAATCCGCTGTTGAGCAAAACGCGGATGCTATTGGCCTATCTGCCTTGCTGGTCTCCACCAGCAAACAGATGCCATTCATTGTCAACGAACTGCAACGCCGAAAGCTAAATATTCCCGTCCTAATTGGTGGGGCTGCCATCAATCCGCGCTTCGGATGGCGCATCCTGCAAACTGATGATGGTGAGTTTTATGCACCAGGTGTTTTCTACTGCAAGGATGCCTTTGAAGGTCTTTCTGTCATGGATCAGCTTAGTCGCCCGGAATCACAAGCTACCTTGATCGCAGACACCCGTAGAAAAGCTGAGCATGAGCTTGGTGTGGCTGCAAAAGCAACTGCTCGCCCAAGTACAAGCAGAAAGAGCAGCGTCAAACCTGCTACCTTCATTCCTGAAGTAAAAACCTGGGGTGCCCGCGTTGTCAAGGATATTCCTCTGCAGGCAATCTCACCGCATTTGAACCTCAATGAGCTCTATCGCCTCTCCTGGGGGGCAAAAAACACACACGGCCAAGCCTGGCTGGACCTTCAGAAAGAATTCGACGCCCGGCGTGACCGCATGCTTGCCCAGGCTAAAAAAGAGGGCTGGCTGAAACCTCAGGCTGTTTATGGTTACTGGCCAGTCCTTGCCGATAGGGAAGAGTTGGTTGTTTATGACCCCGAAACAATTTCCAGCCCAAACCCGCAGGAATTGACCCGCCTTTTGTTACCGCGTCAAGCCAGTGGAGAAGGCCTTTCCCTTGCAGATTACTTCCTTGAGCTTGGTTCAGATCGCTTTGACATATTGCCTTTGCAGGTGGTTACCGTTTCTGATGTGGCCGCCAGGCAGGTCGCAGAATTGGAAGCTAAACACGATTATTCAGAGTCATACTTCACCCATGGGCTGGCTGTTCAAATGGCCGAAGCCACAGCTGATTATCTGCATAACCACATCCGCCGGGAGCTTGGCCTGCAGCCCAACCAGGGCTTGCGCTACTCCTGGGGTTATCCATCCATTCCTGATCTGCCGGATCATGCCAAGGTCTTCCAACTTTTACCAGCTTCAGAAGCCCTGGGCATGAGCCTGACCAGCGCCTTTCAATTGGTGCCCGAGCAGTCGACAGCGGCCATGATTCTCCACCATCCCGAAGCCCGTTATTTTAACGTTGGCATCAGCCGGGTGGATCAACTTTTGAGCTGACGGAACCATTCACTGCGCTTGGACGTCTCTCTATAGAGCCTGCAAAACCAGGTCTGTTAAACGTGTAGAATTAACTTAGAGGTGCATAATGAAAAAGATCTCTCCGCTGTTCCTGATTATTTTGATTACGTCGATCCTGATTTCTGCCTGTGTGCCTGTGGCAACGCCCTCCGCAGACAGCATCCAGACCATGGTTGTCGCAACCCTGACGGCAGCAGCCGCCCTTGAACCTACTGAAACGGCCACCCCGCAACCCACCGAAACCCAATTACCTCCAACCCCCGAACCAACTAAGGAAGTAATAATTTTTGGGCCGGACAACTTCCCTGAGGATGTCAACCCCCTGACAGGCGAAAAAGTTGATGACCCTGCTCTGCTTAACCGACGTCCGGTTTTGATAAAAGTCTCCAACTTCCCTGCTTCCGGCCGGCCGCACGCCGGGCTTTCTTACGCAGATATTGTTTTTGCATATGCCATGCCCGGGATGATGAGTCGCTACATTGGTCTCTATTATGGCAAGGATTCAAACCAAATCGGGCCAGTGCGTTCCACTCGCCTCATCGACCCTGAAATTGTCCAACTCTACCAGGGGATCCTTGGAACCAGCGGTGGCGACTACATCAATGTGCTCCCCAAGGTTTACAACCTGCTTGGCAACCGTTACGTTTTTCAGGGGCTCTGCCCTGGCATCTGTGATGATGGACATGGTTGGGTCACCACCGTTTTTGGCGACTCAGCCGCTATTACCCAATTTAGAGTGGCCAACGGTGAAGTCCCTCAAAAGTATGACCTCACAGGTATGCTTTTCAACGACGAGGCTCCGACCGGAGGGGCACACACACCTAAGATAAGCTTTAATTTCAGTACGTCCGATAAAAGCGATTGGACCTACGACTCCGCCACAGGCAAATATCAGCGGTGGATTGACAATGCCCCCAATTACGATGAAATGATCCCGCTTGTCGATCGTCTCACTGAAAAGCAGTTAGCGTTCTCCAATGTCATCATTATTGAAGCAAATTACGGCTGGTATGACATTAATCTCTTCACTACTGATATTCTCGGCAACCTGGCTGGGCAAAAGGCCAAATTCTTGCGCGACGGTAAGCTTTATGAAGGCAGTTGGAGGGTCACAGATCCAAACAAGCCCATCCAATTCTTTGACAGTCAGGGTAATCTCTTCCCGCTCAAACCTGGAAACACCTGGATCAACATCACAGGCACCAATACCGAGTACACAACCCTCAATGAGGTTCCAGTTATAAATTTCAGAGAGCCAGGTTTGTAAGCTTCCTTATGCGGACCCTGGTCCTTTCTGACATTCATGCAAATCTGACCGCGCTTGAAGCGGTCATCAAAGACGCGGCCATTTTTGACCGCGTCTTTTGCCTTGGAGATGTGGTAGGTTATGGACCGGACCCAAACGAATGTATCAGCCTATTACAAGCACTACCTCAACTAAACGTAATTATGGGCAATCACGATGCTGCCCTCAGCGGCCTCATTGAAGTAGATAATTTTAATTACGACGCCCGGAAAGCCTTAATAGTGCAAGCTTCTCAAATCTCTGCCACCAATCGGGACTGGTTGGAACTGCTCGATCTTAAAAAAAACACCGCGGAAATCCACATGGCACATGGTAGCCCACGCAACCCTATCTGGGAATACCTACTCAACAACCTGATAGCCCTTGATAATTTTTCCGCTTTTGAAACGCAGGTCTGCCTGATCGGTCACACGCATGTCCCAAGCATTTTTGAGCTAATCGATGGGCACAGAGTGCGTCTCTTGCTCCCTGAACAAGGTGATCTTTGGCGGTCCGAAAAACGCTTTATTCTCAACCCCGGTTCTGTTGGCCAACCGCGAGACGGAAACCCCAAAGCTTCTTATGTTATTTATGACGATATTGAAAAAACCTGGCAGTTTCGACGCGTAACCTACGACATATCTGCTGTTCAAGAGCGCATGCGTACCCTTCACTTGCCTTCCAAACATATTGAACGCCTTGAACGAGGTGTTTAAAAACCAAAGGAACTAATTGCTGGACTCTGGCGTTAATAATCTGTAAGAAGTTAACAAACAGGACAGGAGAAATATGAAGAAGAAATTGCTAATAGTAATTATAGTGTTGATGCTCACCCTCACCGCGTGCGCAAAATCCCAATCCTCTTCCCAAGCTGAACCGATGCTCGCGGACCGTGAAACAAGTATGAATTATGGCAAGGCAATTGAAGCCCCCGCGGCTGAATCTTTCGCGCCGCAAGCCCCAGTTCCAGGCCAACCTCCCACTACCGAACGAATGGTCATTCGTTCGGCTTCAATGAAGGTTTCTGTGGCAGATCCCGCCCAATCCATGCAAACCGTGCAAGGCCTTGCTAACAGTTTGGGAGGTTATGTGGTCAATTCTGAAGTTGGTAATGCTAGCGACAGCGCCGGTGTCGTCTATACCACCAGCTCCATCACCATCCGGGTACCTGCTGAAAAGTTAGATGAAGCCATGGCACAAATTAGAGCCTTGGCAGCCGATCCAAAAAACGGCGTCATCTCCGAAAGTGTATCAGGCCAGGATGTTACTTCTGAATACGTCGATTCAGAATCACGCTTGAACAACTTGAAAGCTGCTGAAAAACAATTACAGGAATTACTTGAAAAAGCAACCGACCTGGAATATACGGTCGAGATTTTCAGAGAACTTACCAATATTCGTGGTCAGATTGAAGTTCTGCAAGGACAGATGAAGTACTTGAAAGAATCCTCGCAACTCTCCTCGATTTCAGTCTGGTTTGTTGCTGAAGCCTCCTTAAAGCCGATTGAAATTGGCGGATGGAAGCCGGCCGGAGCTGCTCGCGAAGCAGTACAGGCGCTAATTAACGCGGCTCAGGGTCTGGGAACATTCCTAATCTGGTTTGCCATCGCCTGGCTGCCCTTCTTAATCCCGCTCGGGTTAATTGCCTATTTTGTCATCAAAGCTGTCCGCAAAGCCAGAGCCAAACGTCAAGCCGAGAAACTAAAAGCGTATTACTACGCGCAGCCCACCCAAACTTTTACTGCCAACGAGCCCGTTACGCCAGAAGAACCGGAACAAAAGTAAGATTGACTTAGTTTCTGCAAACGATCACCTTTTGGTGGTCGTTTGTATTTAAACTTGTAAATCCAGGCTGAAATTAGCTTCGTCGTCAATGCTTGCCTTGAAGCGATAAACATCATCCATTTCAGTCCTTTCCCAGGGGATTTCTAAGCCATCCTGGAATACTGTCTTGAGAGCCTGAGGCAACCAAACAAAGATATTCCCGCTTGCCAGTCTGCCAAGCTTAATGGCAAATGACAATGAATTACCCTTTTCCAGCCAATGCTTAACTTCATAACCCTGGCTGAAGTGGAACTCACTTCCCAGATATAGGCAACCTCCAGTTTGCTCGTGCAAAGTAAATAATCTCACAGAATGTTTGGGCACTTGCCGAAATATTAGATCCCCATGCCAGGCATGGATTTCCCCGTTCCAGAATTCTCGGGCAATCCATTTTTTCCCTCTGGGAAAACCCCAGTCGGTTGGTCGGAAAACCAAATCTTTTGCATCTGACTCCCAATTGAAGAATGCCACAACTGGCCAGGTCCCTGCCGCGGTGTGCAATTCCTGCTTCAGCATGAATGGCTCTCTATGCTCAAAGCGGTCCAGTACCTGGGGTTGGCTGGGAATTACAGGTAGGAGTGCCTGGATTATCTTCTTTCGCTCCTCGCTTAGTGTGGACATGCGATCTGAGACTAAAACTGCCCCACCTGTCATACCAATGCTGGTCGCCAAACTGTGAACTTCATCCAAATCAAGATTGGAATCTTCGCGCACTAATATGCAATCCGGGTCGTTCCCCCACCAGACACCATCCAAGTCTGACCTCGAGACGATATTTCGAATCGCGTTGCGAGCGCTGGGCATGTTCATTTCATTCTTAAAGAAGTGTCTGTGGCCAAAGTAGGCAGGTTCCCAATCCGGGCTCACATCTGCGCTTATTCGCATGTAATCCACCAAACCTATGGCAGGGCCTAAGGGGCAGCCACACCCTAAAAGTATGGTTTCACTTCCAGCAGCAGCCCGAATCCGTTCCAATCCTTGTCTTAGCACCTGGGCTCGGGTAAATCTTGGGTTTTGGTAGCGTCCAGCCAAGGCCGCGGCATATAAAAAGTCCAACTTCAGGTACTTAAAACCCCAATCTTGAACCGAGGTGCGGATGACTTCTTCTGTGTAAGCCATGGCTTCAGGGTTTGTAAGGTCCAAAGCCTTTCCCAATCGGTTCCAGACAAAACCGGAATTCGCGGGCCGGCCCCATTTATCGCGCAATAACCAATTAGGGTGCTCCTTTACTAAATCTGAACGAGATTCAACGATGTACGGTGCTAACCAAAGTCCGGGGATAAAACCTCTACCTTCAATTTTCTTTGCCAGGTGTTTAACGCCCTGTGGGAAGCGTTTTGAAAAAGACAGCCATTCTCCTACACTTTTTTCAAAGCCATCGTCAATTTGCACCAGGTTAAGAGGGACAGATTCCCGGGTTATCTCGATCTCATGAAGGTTCTCGAGAATGTCAGAATCTGTCACATTCTGGAAATAGTAATACCAGGAACACCAGCCCACTGGTGCTGCCACTCGCGATTGCACATGATTCTCGCGCGAAACACTCTGCAAGTAGAGTTTGAAGGGTAGTTTGGATCGTAAATTGTTAAAACTAAAACTGGCCCAATCTGTTTGAAATTGACTGCCATGGTCGAGGCGCAATCCGTCGCAGTTAGCCCAGATAGCCAGTTCAGATTGCCTGCTGATATGGGTTTCAATTGACCCAAAACTCTCTTTTTGTGACAGATAGCCAGCTACCAGGCCGTTTTGAGTGTTCATATCTCCCAGGCAGGCAAACATATCAGCAGAAAAATGATTGGTCGCGCGTGTGATTGGCGTTCCTGGGTTGATGATCATTGGGTTGGCAATCGGCCCCATCCAAGATCGTTCTTGCTGGTCTCCTAGACGGAAGCTGCCCGTTGGCGACCAGGATTGCCAACCATTAGAGAAAAAAACAGGTTCCATTTCGTCTGAGCCAAGTTTAACTTTTCCATTTTGGATGATGCCAGCAAAAATTCGCAATGGCCAAATGTCTTTTACCCCCAAATTGCGAAGATGCTGCCTAACCAGCAGCATGGGTTGGTCGATCATCAACCCTATCTCAACCACGAATTCTAATTGGTGAACCTTGTCGTAATAACACAATTCAAACCCATCAAATTGGGTTTTGGCAGGTCCAGTCTTCTTGGCAGCACTTAGATCTTTTAGCTCCAGGAATTCCGCAAAAATGGGCATTCCTCGTTCAAGTTGATAAGCCAGCCAAGCTTCTTCAATCAGGATATTGGGCTTATCCAGTAACCCGAGTGCAAAAGTACCTCGTTCAGGAACAAGATCTAACTTGAGACCTTTATGTTCCAGGCTAAGCATCAGCTCTCCCAGACGCTGAGCACTTGATCAAATGGTATAGGCCCGCCTCTCAATAGGCGAATATCACCTTCCAAACATTGTACGATCGTAGAGGCATTGCCTCCCTGGATGACCCCACCATCCAACACAAGATCCACTCTTCCATTGAGCTGTTCCAGTACGCCTTCCAAATTTCTTGGGTTTGCCTTCCCTGAGATGTTGGCGCTGCTCACAGCCAAAGGGCCAGTTTTCTGAAGCAATGAGATTGTAAATGGATGGTCGGGCATCCGTACAGCAACGCCTGAATAAGGCGTCAATTCCTTGGGCAGGTCAAGTTGTTTTTCAAGCACTAAAGTTAGAGCACCAGGCCAAAAAGCGTGCGCAATTCTTAGAACGCGAGGGTCGATTACGCGTACAACCTTACGAAGTTGCTCCATGCCACCCACAAGTAGTGGTATGGCTTTTGAGGTAGGTCTATCCTTTGCGATGTACACGTTATTGAGAGCATTCGCATTTCTGGGATCGCAAGCAATCCCATACAGGGTATCGGTAGGGATTACAATGCTGCCACCGTTTTGAATCACCTTTTTGGCCATTCGAATGGCATTTTTTTCCTCAATTGAGATTACTGTGGTTACGGGCATTTCAACAAACCTCTTCAATGCGCAAAAGTCTATCCAGGCCTGCCATGTCTTGGAGTATCCTTGTGTCGGCCTGAGGATAATATATCTTGGCCAATTTCTCAACCTCCAAAGCCTTGTCGGTTTGAAATTCTAAAAGTAAAAGCGCTGGTTTCAGCAAATGTGTTCGGCTCTCAGCCAGGCAACGTTTGATAATTTCCAAACCATTCTGACCACCATCCAAGGCCAACCTGGGTTCGTAAGGCAGGCTGTTGACTGCTGAAACCTCATCAGAAGGTATATAGGGTAAATTGGCGCAGAACACATTATAACTTCGGGTAAGGTTTCTAAACAAGTCTGATTGTTTAAACCGAATGCGGTCGCCGCATTGATTTGCCAACGCATTTTCCATCGCCACCTTCAGACTTCTGGCATCAATATCCACCGCGCACACGTGCAGGTCCTGACAATTCAGTACCAGGCTCACGGCCACACAACCGCTACCCGTCCCAAGGTCTATCCCTTGTCGGGCGTTAGGATGCACTTTGAGCCAGGCAAGTGCTTCTTCAACCATTATCTCAGTTTCTGGCCGTGGGATGAGCACATCAGGGGTGACCTTAAAATCCAGGCCAAAGAATTCCTGCTTGCCGGTTAAATACGCCAAGGGTTCCCCCTTTGCCAACCTTTCACTCAGATCGGTAAACTGGATGACTTTCTGTTGTGGAAGGTAAAAGTCTGGATGTGCCAGCACCCAGGCTTTTGATTCTCCCAGCACGTGCGCAAGAAGGACCAGGGCATGGTCATGCGGCTGTTCAACGTGCTGGGAAAGCTTAAGGGTCTGTTGTTTAAGTAAGACCCCTGCGCTACAGCTATCCATTAGCTTCGAAATTGGCCAGCCGTTCTGCTTCATCCGCTAATTGCAGTTCGGTGATAAAGGTGTCCAGTTCGTAGCCGGCCATAACCCCACTCAGATTGTAGGAAGAGACGTTGATGCGATGGTCAGTGACTCTCGATTGCGGGTAATTGTAGGTCCGGATCTTTTCCGACCGTTCACCGGTACCAATCTGTGATTTGCGAGTTGCGGCTTGGGCATCTTGTCGTTTTTGAAGTTCGAGTTCATAAAGCCGGGCTCTCAGCACCCCCATGGCTCGCATTTTATTTTGAAGCTGCGAGCGTTCATCCTGACAAGCAACCACAATGCCGGTTGGAAGGTGGGTTATGCGTACAGCTGTTTGATTTTTCTGTACATTCTGACCGCCAGCGCCAGCTGAACGGTAAACATCAATATTTAAATCCGACTCAGGTATCTTGATTTCAACATCCTCTACTTCAGCAAGCACGGCTACGGTCACTGTAGAGGTGTGGATGCGGCCTTGAGCCTCAGTTTCTGGCACGCGCTGTACGCGATGCACTCCGGATTCAAATTTGAAGCGCGAGTAAGCCCCTTTTCCTTTGATCGAGAAAGTTACTTCTTTGTAACCTCCCAGTCCTGTCTCACTACCGGCCACAATTTCCGTTTTGTAGTTGTGCTGGTCAGCATAATGCAGGTACATCCGCAATAGATCAGAAACGAATAACGAAGCTTCGTCACCACCGGTACCAGCCCGGATTTCGATGATTACATTGCGGTCATCACGCGGATCCTTGGGTACCAACAGGGTTTTGATCCGCGTCTCAAGCGCATCTTTTTGGGCTTCCATATCGGGCAGTTCTGCCCTTGCCATCTCACGTAAGTCCAGATCAGACGATTCGGCCAGTAATTTGGTTTCATCCAAATTACTTAATAAATTTTTATACTCATTGGCTAATTCAACAACTGGTTCCAGATCGGACTTTTCTTTGGAAAGGTCAACCACAGTTTGATAGTCGTCTGCCGATTGGGCTAATAGTTCTTCAATATCCTGATAACGCGAAAGGATCGCCTGCAATTTTTCAATCATATTTTTACCTGCCTGATAGGCGGCGATTATACCATGCCCGGCATCACCGCTGCGCAGAGAATTTTTGTACGAAATTCCCGTTATAATGGTTGGAATGCAACTCTATTTTATCCGCCATGGCCAATCAACCAACAATGCACTCCCAGATGACTTTGAGGATAACGGCTCACATAACCGTTCTGAAGATCCAGATCTAACACCAAGAGGTATCCTCCAGGCGCAAATTACTGGGGAAGCATTGGCCCATCAAGATACATCCCAACCCATTCCCCACACGCCATACGGTAATAAGGATTTTCAAAACCGACTCGGTTTTGGGCTTACACACCTCTACAGTAGCCTCATGGTTAGGGCTGTGCATACCGGTACCATCATTAGCGAGCGTCTTGGTTTGCCGCTCACCGCGAATATCGACATGCATGAGTGTGGTGGGATCTACCTCCAGAAAGAGGTTGAAAATCACAAGGTAATTGAGATTTTGCATGGAAAAGGTCGATCCTGGTTTTCCAGGCATTATCCGAACCTGCAATTTACCTCTCCCGTCACTGAAGATGGTTGGTGGCCTGGAGGAAAAGAGGATTACCCTCCCCGTCTGGAACGAGCTTTTCGTGTGCTTGAATTCTTAAAGGATCGCCATGCCGGTACTGATGATCGTGTTGGAATCATCACCCATGGCAGCTTTTTTGCTATACTTTTCCGTGCGATGTTTAAACTGGATCTGCATATTTTACGGTCGGCCGACCAACCTTACCGTTTGATTTACAATAATTGTGGGATTACTCGTATTGACATTTTAAATTCACGTTTTTTTGATTTGGTATATCTGAATCGAACCTGCCACTTACCAAACGACCTTATCACCTGAGAATAAAATGTTTGTCAGTCTTGAAATTTTCCTGATTTTTATCTTTATCCTCATTAACGGACTCTTTTCCATGTACGAAATGGCCATGGTTTCTTCTCGTAAAGTTCGGCTTGAGCAAATGGAGGAAGACGGTGATGAGAGCGCGAGCAGCGCGCTAAAACTACTTGCAACCCCCAATCGCTACCTCTCCACTGTCCAGTTTGTCATCACGCTCATCAGCATCCTTTCCGGCGCTTTTGGCGGTGCTCGCCTCGCCAAACCTTTGACCCTTTTCTTTGAGCGTGAAGGCTGGTTTGGAGACAGCGCAGAAGGCTGGGCATTGACTATTATTGTTGTCCTGGTCACATTCTTTTCGCTTGTCCTCGGTGAGTTGGTTCCCAAACGTATCGCTCTTGCCAACCCTGAGCGTATCTCAGCCCGTTTTTCCGGTGTTATGAACGTGTTTGCTCAGATCGCCAGGCCGGTTGTCTGGTTTCTTAGCACCTCGACAAATTTTTCCCTCAAGATACTTGGGATAAAACCCAAACCCCAACCAGTTGTTACCGAAGAGGAAATCAAGTTATTAATTGAACAAGGTGCCCAACAGGGTATCTTCGAAACTAAAGAACAAGACATGGTTTCAGCTGTTTTCCGATTCACGGAGCGACGTGTTGATGCCATCATGACACCCCGTTTGGATATGGTCTGGATCGATTTGGATGACCCCAGAGGTGTGATCATAGACGACTTAAAATCTTCTGCGTTTTCTCGCGTACCCGTCGCGCATGGCAGCCTTGACCAGGTGGTCGGCATGGTTTATCTGAAAGATCTCATCGGTGTGGACATGCGTTCGCCTGATTTTAACCTCCTAAGCTACGCGCAGGAACCGTTATATGTGCCAGAAAGCACTAAAGCATTGGATGTCTTTGATCAATTCCGTCAGACTGGCAAACATCAGGCATTGGTAATCGATGAATATGGTGGTGTTCAGGGCATTGTCACGCTTTACGATGTGCTCGAGTCAATCATGGGCGATATTCCCCAGGATGAACAAGACACTGACCAGGAAGCTATCAAGCGTGCAGATGGTTCCTGGCTTTTTGATGGTATGCTGCCAATCGATGAACTCAAAGATATTCTGGATTTGGATGAATTACCTGAAGAATCCAAAGCCGGCTACCAAACCCTGAGCGGTTTTGTCATGAACCAGTTGGGTGCCATCCCGCGGGTTGGCCAATCTTTCACCTGGGACAAGCTGCGTTTTGAAGTGGTTGACATGGATGGCCGACGCGTTGACAGGGTGTTGGTCAGCAACACGCAAGCAGAAAACCAGCAATTGCCTAATTAATCCTTCGACCAGCGCGTGTACATGGCATGTGAGATCACATGACCAGCTGATTTGTCCACGGTCACCAATTCTCCAGTCTCGGTTTTGCCCTTCTCACCCATAACCTCAACCACAGCCTGCTCAGTCAATAGGGCTGAAGCCCGGATGGCATATGCTGTAATAACCATGAAATCTGCGCTATTGCCCAACAGTCCGCGGCAAGCTCGCATTAGTTCCGGAATTTTTTTGAAAAAGTCCCACACTTCTCCGGATGCTCCTCTACCAAATTTGGGAGGGTCCAAAACGATTCCATGATATTGGCTTCCGCGCCGTACTTCCCGCTCTGCAAATTTTAATGCGTCCTCCGCGATCCAACGCACAGGCTGTTTCTCCAAGCCCGATAATTTGTAATTGTAATTAGCCCATGTAATGGCATGTTTGGAGGCGTCTACATGCGTCACCTCTGCGCCAGCTTCGGCGCAAGCTAAGGTTGCCAGCCCAGAATAACCGAACAAATTCAATACCTTAAATGGCTTTGTGGCTTTGCGAATACGTTTTTCCATCCAATCCCAGTTGCTGGCCATTTCGGGGAACACACCGATATGGCGAGAATTGGCCAATTGTGCTTGAAAGCGCAGGTTCTTGTAGCTCATCTCCCATGATTTCTCGATTGGTTTCAAGAAACGCCAGGAGGCACCATATTCTGCCTTTTCTTCCACCATAACGGCATCTGCTTTTTCCCAGGCCTCCGCTTTCAGTGTTTTTTCCCATACCGCCTGTGGTTCAGGCCGGATGAGGATATGCTTTCCAAAGCGTTCCAATGCTTTGCCCTTGCCGCTATCAAGAAGTTCGTAATCCTCCCAGTTTTGAGGTGCGGAGAGGTGAATGGTGGTAGCTAAGAAATCATGTTTTGTCATGGTTTTACCTTATGATTCTGAATATTTGCGTTGCCAGGAAGAATGTTACCAGCCCAATTGCCAATGCGCGTTGGAAGTTGATAAATATCATGTGTACAAGAGGACCTTTAAGACCTGTCTTACGTCTTGAGAACTGAGGATAAAGCATGATCACATAAAGGACAACAATGAGAATCGTTACCCAGGCTGGCACCATGCCCGAGAATGTAAACACATAGAGGCTCGTAAACAGGATTAGAAAACTAGCGACAATCAATATCCCAGAAAGTTTGTATCTGAGGTTTGCTCCTGTGATGTTTTTTGCCCGGGTTTCAACCAGGCTGAAGTAAGAGGCATATGCCAACACAAAGGCCAGACTACCGCTAACCCAACTGTTATTCCCAAATTGAACTGTGCTCAGGTTGGTCGCGCTGAGAAACGGTAAAAGACTAGTTAAAATCGAAAAACCCAGAGCATCCAAAACCATGCTTTGGCGCAGCCTTAAAGAATGATAAAAGTACAACCCACCCACGACCAGAATACCAAAATTTGCCATTACAGTGCTGCCGGAAGTGAAAATGCTAAGAGCCAGAGCAATTCCTGCCAGGCTGAAGCATGTCTTCCAGGCAGACAAAATATCTATGCTGCCTTTTGATATTGGGTTGTCGGGGTTTCTTCCTTCCGATAACGCGTCCAGTGGTGCGTCTTCGATGCTTCCGTAAGCAAAGACTGCCATCAGAGCAATCAACAGGCTGAAACTGTTGCCGATTCGCACATAGTTATTTTGTTCGGATGAGATCAACCAACCCAAAAAAAGGCTTGAGGTAAAAGGCCAAAGGAATGTCTCAACCTGGGTTAGCTGCACCCGTTCTGTAAACAATTTTTTCATACTTTTAGAAAGTATACCAAGCGCATGGGATGATTTTGACCAAAAAATGCGCATTGAAGCAGAAGACGATTAGAATCTCAAAAGCAAATTACAGGAGGCTACCATGGACTTTGACAAAATTATCGACCGACGCTGTACTGAAAGCTTACGCTGGCACGTTTACCCGCAGGATGTTTTGCCGCTTTGGGTGGCAGATATGGATTTTGAAAGCCCTGCCTGTGTTATGCAAGCGCTGCATCAACGCATCGATCACGGCATTTTTGGTTACGACCTGGCAACCTTTGGGCTCAAGGAAGTCTTTGCCAAACGCATGCAGGATTTATACAACTGGAATATCACTGATCCTCAAATTCACTTCGTTCCGGGAGTGGTCACTGGTTTCAATCTGGCCTTGCGTACGATTTGTCAACCAGGCGACGCCGTCATCTTCTTTACCCCCGCCTATCCTCCGTTTTTCTCTGGACCTAAATCATCCGGTTTTAAAGTGGTCGAATGTCCCATGCTGGAAGGCCCGCAGGGCTATTACAGCATTGATTTTGATCTCTTTGAGCGTCAAATCGTTGAAAACAATGTCAAAGCCTACGTTCATTGCAACCCTCAAAACCCAACTGGACGGGTACTCACTCGTGAAGAGCTTGAGAAACTGGCCGAGATCCTGCTTCGGCACCAGGTCTACACTTGTTCTGATGAAATTCATTGTGACCTCCTCTATGACGGCCACAAACACATTCCTTTTGCAACACTTTCCAAGGAAATATCTGACACTACCCTTTCCTTCTTGGCGCCAAGCAAAACCTACAACATTGCCGGCCTTTACGCTTCTGTAGGCATCATCCAAAATGAAGCCTTGGCGCAGCGCTTCAATGAAGCCAAGGGCGGATTGGTTGGTTATCCAAGCTCGCTTGCCCTGACCGCGGCAAAGGCCGCTTACGAAGGCGGCGAGGACTGGCTGAACGAATGCCTGGTCTACATGCAAGCTAATCGCGATTGGTTGGTAGAGAACATCCATGCGCGCTTGCCAGGCGTCAAAGCCACCCGGCCAGAGGGCACTTTCCTGATGTGGCTCGATTGCCGCGAAACTGGCCTCGAAAGCCCATACAAGTTCTTTTTGGAAAAGGCAAAAGTAGGTCTCAATGACGGCCTGGCTTTTGGCCAGCCATACAAGCAGTTCACCCGTCTGAACTTTGGCACCCCGCGTGCCAATCTCGAGACCGCGGTCAGTGCGATTGAAAGGGCTTTAAAAGAACGCTAAAAGGCGACATGAAACCGTCCCCCGCAAGCGATGCTGCTTTGCGTCAAGGCCAATATAAGGATGCTACAAACCTTAACGCCCGCATCCTCATTCACCAGCACTTTTCCAGAGCCGCGGAATCCTGGGATGACTTTATTCTCCGCAACCTGCAACTTTCCACAGGGCAGACAGTCCTTGAGTTAGGGTGTGGAAACGCCAGCCAAACCCGGCACAACCGCTGGGCATATCCTGAATCCCTCCAGTATTACCTTGTGGATTTTTCCTTGGGTATGCTACAAGAGGCATTCTCAGAAATGCACGGAGATGCCCGGCTCTTCTTCACGGTTCAAGATGCCCAAGCCCTTGCATTTCCACCCAACAGCTTTGATCTAATTACTGCCAATCATATGCTCTACCACGTCCCCGATATTGGGCTGGCCCTGCGTGAAATTCACCGTCTACTCAAGCCAGGCGGCCGTTTATTGGCCGCCACCAACGGCCAAGGCCACATGCAGGATCTCGATGAGCTTCTAGAAACTTTCGCGCCTAGCAGTCGCCGGCTGCACACTTTCCATTCCCGTTTCACGTTGGAAGGCGGCCCGGATTTGGTAAAGGAAATTTTTGGCAACTGCAGTCTGCAGGCTTATACTTCTGACCTTTGGGTTACTCAAGCACAGCCACTAACGGATTACGTTTTATCACTGGAGGGGATCGAAACCAACACAATCCTTAGTAACGCGCGGGAATTGACATCCTACTTTCAGAAATTAATCGATGCAGAAGGTGGTATCAGAATCCGCAAATCAAGCGGATTACTGGTGGCTGTGAAGTAAATACCTCTCAACCCTTAGCCACGGAAGTAAGTTACAGCGACTACAATCAGGGCCAAAACTGCGCAGTAGGCCGCGAAAGGCAGCAATGACTTGCCTCGGAGGTAACCGATGAACCATCGTATCACAACGTAACCTACCACTCCCGCCAGAATAAATCCAACTACAACCATTTCCACCATTTGACCAAGATTAGGCACTTCCAGCAGGTCTTTAACCCCTAGAATTCCAGCTGCCAACATGATCGGTATGGACATAAGGAAAGCGAAACGGGCTGCTCCCTGACGATCAATTTTGCGAAAAATGCCCCCGGAAATTGTCGCGCCTGATCTTGAAATACCAGGGAAGATGGAAAGCGCCTGGAATAAGCCCACAACGATTGCGTCAACTCTTGTCATACTGCCAAGTGTTTTTCCCTTACCAGTTCGTACAACCTGCCGATGAAACATCTCAGCCGCAACGAGCAAAGCTGCCGTTCCAAACAGGAATACTGCAGTTAGAACAGGGCTGGAAAAAGCAGTCTCCACCTTGTCTTTCAGCAGCAATCCAGCCAAACCTGCCGGTATGGTAGCCAGAATCAGATACCAACCCAAACGGCTGTTCTCGTCCGCAAAGGGTTGACCTTGCTTAATCCCCTGAAACCAGGCCTTGATGATTTCTATCAGGTCTTTTCGAAAATAGAAGATTACGGCCGCCAAGGTACCCAACTGCACCAGAACATCAAAAACAAAGGCAAAATTCTGATCAAGATTCCATGAGGCTAAGTAAGGCAAGAGTACCAAATGGGCAGAAGAAGAAACTGGCAGAAACTCGGTTAATCCCTGCACGATCCCCAGAATGATGGCTTGGATAATTGTCATTTTTTTAGACCTCAGGTTTCAGATTTTGATGGATTTTTCTCAACGCATTTTCAGCGTATTCCTCGAAGGTTCCATCAATGATGGCTAAACGCATCTCCCTGGCAAGATTGATGAGCGTGTGCAAATTATGGATGGAAAGTAGCGTTGCTGCCAGCATCTCTTTGGCATTGATAAGATGGCGCAGATAAGCCCGGGTAAAATTCTGGCAGGTATAGCAAGAGCACTGGGGGTCAATTGGGTTTGGGTCTTGGGTGTAGAGCGCATTCTGCAGGTTTAAGCGGCTGTAGCGGGTCATGGCAGTATTGTGCCGTGCCAGCCTTGTTGGCAACACGCAGTCAAATATATCCACTCCCCTCTTAACACCCTCAATCAAGTCTTGGGTTGTGCCCACTCCCATCAAATAACGCGGTTTGTCCTCAGGCAAGATATCACTGACGATGTCAAGGGTCCGGTACATGTCGCGTTTGTTTTCCCCCACTGAAAGACCACCAATAGCGATACCGGGCAAGCCCAGAGCACCAACGAATTTTGCGGATATCTCGCGCAACAGGGGGTCTACGCCACCTTGTACAATCCCAAACAACGCCTGATCGGGTCGTTTTTTGGCTTCAATGCAACGTAATAGCCAGGCATGGGTACGGTCCATTGCAGCCCGGCTCACTTCAGGTGTAGTTGGGTCGGAACATTCATCAAATGCCATTATTATGTCAGCGCCCAGATTCTCTTGGATGGACATTGAAATTTCGGGGCTCAGACGCTTCATAGACCCATCGATGTGTGATTTAAATGTCACACCGTCTTCGTCAATCTTTCGAATTTGAGCCAAAGAAAATACCTGGAAACCTCCAGAATCAGTAAGCATAGGCCCTGGCCATTGCATGAACTCATGTAATCCGCCCATTTTGGCCACCAAAGCATCCCCCGGCCTGAGGAAGAGGTGGTATGTGTTTGAAAGGACCAGGCTGGCGCCCATTTCTTCAAGCTGCGCGGGGGTGATAGATTTTACCGTTGCCTGAGTGCCCACTGGGGCAAATACTGGGGTTTCAAGCGTGCCATGCGGTGTGGTAAACATACCAGCCCTGGCTTTACCTCGATTAGCTTCTGCTTTCCATTCAAACATAGTTTTTAATTCTATAACAATTCTGTATTATGCCGCTAATTTCATCTATTACTGAATAAAAAAAAACATCTTTCTTACCTTTTATCAGCTAAGGGGGTCTTTACGGCCCCCAGTAACCTTTTCAAGTATAATTTTGTCATGCAAACGCGTGAAAACCAGCTCAAATTCTGGCAATTTTTACCTGCCAGTCTCTTGTTTTTTCTTGCTGGAGGGGCAGGTCTCTTTTACACAATCACTGAAACAGTACCGCAAATTGGCCCGCGCTGGCTCTTTTTCTTCTGCCTGGTCATCGCTGTTGCTGGCCTGATGACGATGCCCATCTTCTTCCTCCACAGACGCTTCCCCTCCAAACCTGAAGTGGACGCGCTCCCAATTCTGCGCGAAGCAGTTTTTGTTGGCATTTATGTGGCCGGTTTGGTCTGGTTGCAGATTGGTCGGATGCTCTCGCCCAGTCTTGGCCTGATCTTGGCTATCGCCCTCATTCTGGCTGAGTTTGTAATCCGTCTTTGGGAACAAAGCACCTGGAAGCCCAACTGAGCAACAAATGTCTGATTTACGCGCTTTGCCCTCTGTCAATAAAGTACTCGAGCAGCCCCAGGTCCAAGCTCTCATCGGTCATTACGGCAGAGACCTGGTGACGGACCAAATCCGTAAACTGCAAGAATCCATTCGCCAATCTCAAGCCAAGCTTACGCCTGATCTTCCATTCATACTGGATGAACTTGAAAACCTTCTTGGCCAATTCGACACCATTCGTACGCAAAAACTAATCAACGCAACCGGGGTGATATTACACACCAATCTCGGCAGAGCCCCGCTCTGTAGAGCAGCCTTGGAAGCCATCACAACTCAAGTTTCCTCTTACCAGACGCTCGAATTCGACCTTGAAAGCGGTAAACGTGGTCATCGCGGCGAAGCTGCCGAAACCTTGCTCACGCATCTAAGTTCTGCTCAGGCAGCCTTGGTTGTTAACAATAATGCTTCTGCCATGCTGCTCACCCTCACCGCTCTGCTTAAAAACAAGCCCGTCGCCATTTCTCGCAGTGAAATGGTAGAAATTGGCGGTGGCTTTCGTATGCCGGAGGTATTCCGCCAATCCGGTGCCAAACTCATGGAAGTCGGCACAACCAATCGTGTCAGGTTGTCAGATTACCAGGAAGCCATCAACGAAGGAGCCAAGGCCTTATTAGCAGTCCATCCTTCAAATTACAAAATTACAGGTTTCACAGAATCTCCAGCTCTTGACGAAATCACCGCCCTTGCGAAATCCGCGGGCATTTTCTCCATTTATGATTTGGGTTCCGGTGCGCTTCTGGATACCAGTCAATTTGGTCTGGCCCACGAACCAACTGTACAAGAAGCTCTGGCAGCAGGTTTTGACCTGGTTTGCTTCTCTGGGGATAAGCTACTCGGCGGTCCCCAATCTGGAATTGTCCTTGGCCGGGCAGACCTGGTTACAAAGCTTAAGAAACACCAGCTGATGCGCCCATTGCGGGCTGATAAGCTCTGCCTTGTTGCCCTTGAAGCCACGCTCAGGCAGTATCTTTACGGACGCGCGCCTACTGAAATACCAGTCTGGCAGATGCTCAGCCGCTCAGAACTTTCCATATGTAAGCAAGCCAAATACCTGCAATCACAACTTGGCGTAGGCGAACTAATACCCGGATTTTCCACCGTCGGCGGTGGTAGCTTGCCAGGTGAAACTCTGCCTACAACTTTGCTTAGTTTCTCTTCAATGCCACAAAGAATGCTTAAACTGCTTAGGCAGGCAAATCCAGCGGTTATTGGCCGGATAGAAAACGATCGCCTGCTGATTGACCCACGTACAATCCAACCGGATGAAGAAGAAGCTTTACTGCTCGCGCTTCAAAAGGTATTAACCCAATTAAAGAGGTAATCAATGCTTGAAAGACTGCAAATCCTGATGGAATCCGCTAACGCGGACGCCTTATGGGTCACTGGCCCCGCTCAACACAATCCCTCAATGGTTTACTTCACAGGCATATGCCACCTGAGCGTTGCCGATTTTTTCCTGGTCAAAGGCAAAGAACCAGTCATTCTATGCGCTTCCATGGAACGTGAAGAAGCCGCAAAATCCGGGTTTAAGACGCTTTCTTATAGTAATTACGACATGCGACCCCTTCTACAGGAAACCGGTGGAGACAGAGCCAAGGCTGATGCTCTCAGGTACCTACAAATATTCAAGGATATTGGGCTCGAAGCGGGTAAAGTGCTTGTCTACGGCAAAAAAGAAGTGGGGTCCATGGTCAGTCTTGTCCAGGGTTTGCACGCGCTCAATCCTTCGCTTGAATTTGCGGGAGATGCCCAGGATGCTGTAATCCTCGAAGCCCGTTCCCTCAAAACTCCAGCCGAGATCGAACACATCCGCCGCATGGGCGAAATAACCACCCGTGTGGTGGGCAATACCCAGGATTTTCTGGCTTCCTCAAAATTGGATGGCGAAATCCTCGTCAAACCAGATGGAACTCCGCTAAAACTGGGTGAAGTCAAAGCCCAAATAAACCTTTGGTTGGCGGAATATGGCGCCGAGAACCCTGAAGACACGATTTTTGCCCTCGGACGCGATGCCGCCCTGCCGCATAGCATTGGCAATCCTGAAGACCTGATGTGCCTGGGGAAAACTATTGTCTTTGACATCTTCCCTTGCCAAAAAGGAGGCGGCTACTTTTACGACTTTACCCGCACCTGGTCACTCGGTTACGCAAGCGATGAAACACAGGCAGCTTACAACCAGGTAAAACAGGTTTACGACACACTCACTGGAGAACTTGAGTTTGGCCGCAACCCCAATTACCTGCAACAGCGCACTTGTGATCTGTTTGAGGCTATGGGTCATGCCACCATCCGGCAAAACCCACGTATAGAGTCTGGATACGTTCACGGGATCGGGCATGGCGTCGGCTTGGATGTGCATGAAAAACCGCGATTCGGTTTTGCGGATGACCCCAGCAACAACTTGCAGGTAGGTTCTGTATTTACCATTGAACCCGGGTTATACTATCCAGAAAAGGGATACGGCATCCGTTTGGAAGATACATGGTATTGCGATTCCAACGAGACTTTCCATAAATTTGTTGACTATCCCATGGAGCTGGTTGTCCCTGTGAAAGGCTGAGGCCATGAAAAAAGAAAACTTGCGGATTTTGGGTATCGAAAGTTCCTGTGATGAAACTGCCGCTTCGGTAGTGGAATCAGGGCGTTTGATCCACTCCTCCGTAATCGCCAGCCAGGTGGATTTGCACGCGCAGTATGGCGGTGTTTACCCTGAATTGGCCTCCCGCGAGCATGTAAAAGCAATCTACGCGGTCACCAATGAAGCCCTCCAACAAGCACACATGCAAATACGGGATTTGGACGCCATCGCGGTGACCCGCGGTCCTGGTTTGGCAGGATCCCTGGTAGTAGGTGTCAACTTTGCCAAAGGGCTGGCAGTAGGCGCTAATCTGCCTCTCTACCCAATCAGCCACCTTGAGGGCCACATCTATGGTGCCTGGTGTAGCCCTGCGGACACCAAGCCCGGCCCTGAGCCCAAGTTTCCGTTGGTCGCCCTGCTGGTCTCTGGTGGCCATACCGAGCTCTTGTTGATGACCGGGCACAGACAATACCAATTGCTCGGTTCCACCGTGGATGACGCGGCTGGTGAAGCTTTTGACAAGGTTGCCAGGCTTCTCGAGCTCCCCTATCCAGGTGGGCCTTCTATTCAAAAAGCGGCGGTCGAAGGAAACCCCAAGGCCTTCAATTTCCCAAAAGCCAAGTTGGACTCGCCTTGGAATTTCTCTTTTAGCGGTGTAAAGACAGCAGTCTTACGAGTGGTCAACGATCTCAAATCCAATGGGCGTCCGCTACCTGTGGCTGATATTGCGGCCTCATTCCAGGCATCAGTGGTCTCCGCTCTGTACGACAAAACCATCACTGCTGCAACTGAGTTTGGCGCAAAAGAAATTATTGTTGCCGGCGGTGTAAGCGCTAACAAAGCCCTGCGCGAAGCCTTCCGGTCTCAAACGAAATTCCGGGTACATATTCCGGCTCTCAGCCTTTGCACTGATAACGCGGCTATGATTGCCGCGGCAGCCTATCAACACATGGTCAGCGGTGACCCCGGTAACCTTGATTTTGACGTGCTGCCAAATTGGCCTTTGAACACACTGGTAAAAGCTGGAGTGATTAGCTAAAAGGTAAATCATGAGACAAGTTGAGGCACCAGGCAAGAAGTACAAGCCAAGACCAAAACCGGTTCTCGTTACCAGGGAGGTTGACCCAAATCGTTGTAAACCGACGCGGCCCGGCTTGGTGTTGATTTACGGTCAGGAATGCCCGTTTTGTAAAGAGGGACTTGCCTCTTACGACATAAACTTGAACTTGTACTGTCCCACCTGCGGAAAGGTGCAGACAGGCACGTTTACCTGATAAAACTCAAAGTCCAACCCGGTGGGTTGGAAGAAAGGAAGAACATGAAAACAAAAGTTGTCTGGAAAGAAAACATGCATCTCACAGGAACGGCAGATTCTGGTCACATTGTCCAGTTGGACAGTTCAGAACAAGGTGGGGGTCAAAATTTGGGTTTCCGCCCCATGGAAATGGTCGCTATGGGGGTAGCAGGATGTTCCAGTATGGACGTCATATCCATTCTTAGAAAAATGAAAGTGGATTTTACCGGTTACGAGGTTGAAGTAGACGTCACCAGTGCCAAAGATTTTCCACGGGTTTTTACTGATATGCACTTTACGTATCGCGTAACCGGCCACAACATTCCAAGAGAAGACGTTGAAAAGGCCGTCAATCTCTCCGAAACGAAATACTGCCAGGGCATCGCCATGATGTCCAAATCTGCCAAAATCAGCCATACTATCGAAATCATTGAGGATGTCGGCGTTCCTTGCTAAACATTAGCTGAATCCCAGTCGCCCGGTTAACCGCCGGGCTTTTTTTATTCCCATTCAGACCTGGCAAGTTATATCGCCAGGCAACTTACAAAGCTCAAAAATCACATTTTCTCATTCTGGTAGAATCTGCTGCAGAGAAAAATGCAAAAGAGAAGGCAGTTCACCTCTCAAACACTTGTCATTCTGGCCCTGATGCTGGTTTTGACGGCTTGTTCGCCAAAAAGCAAGTCATCTACGTCGGAATTGCTTGCTACTTCCGTCCAACAGACCCTTGAAGCTGCTGAGCTCTTTGCCACTCCTGAATTATCACCTACCCCAACCAAATCAATCCCTACTCCCACGATATTACCGAAACCCCAAAATCGCACCCACTACACGCTCGATCTCACCCTCAATTACTACTCTCGCGTTGCGGATGTCAAAGAAACCATTACCTACACCAATCGCGGCCCCAATCCCTTATCAGAAATTGTTCTTGCCATCCCGCCCAAAAATTACCCGGATAGTTATCGGCAAAAAGTGCTTTCCGGGCCATTGGTCAAAAGCTTTTTTGAAGAAGGTCAGGTCACCCGGGTTGAGCTCAGTGCCCCTCTGGATATCGGTGCACAAACCGAAATCCACTTGGAATTTCGCCTTGTACTGCCTGTAAATGAAGGCACCTATGGTATCGCTCAGCGCCAAACCAACTTGTTCAATTGGTACCCTTACATTCCGCCTCACGATGCCGAAAAAGGTTGGATAGTTCACCCCATGGTCGTCATCAATGGCGAAGAAATCGGTGAGTATGTGGTCAACGAGGCCGCCGATTTTGATGTGCGCCTGAAGCTGACTGATCGTGCCAACCTGATCGAGGTAGCTGCTTCCGCGCCGGCTGCTGGAGAACCAAAGAGTGGCGATTATACCTACCACCTTGAGCAAGCGCGCTCTTTTGCTTTCTCAATTTGCGACTCCTACTTTGAGCAGGAGATTATCCATAATGGTGTGATCTTGCGGGCTTACCTCTTTTTCAACGAAGTAGACAAAGGCCAGCGCATCCTGCAGATTGCTTCCCAGGCACTCGACCTTTATGGCGAACTCTGGACCCCTTATCCGCGCGAGATGCTTTCAATTGTCGCCGCAGACTTCCTGCACAATATGGAAATGGATGGCATGGTCATGCTCAGCTACGGCGTCATTGATAACGCCAATATTGAGCGACAATCCATGTTGGATTACCTGGTGCCACACGAAATTTCACACCAATGGTTTTATAGCCTGGTGCACAACGATCAGGCAGCTGAACCCTGGTTGGATGAGGCTGTGGCCACTTATAGTGAGAGCTTGTTTTATGAGCGCTACTACCCGGACCTATTAGCCTGGTGGTGGACCAATCGAGTAGACAAGTACACCCTGGCAGGCTACGTTGATGCAACAATCTCAGAAAGCTCCGGTTACGACACCTACCGCGACGCGGTCTATTTGCGGGGTGCCCAATTCCTGCGTGACCTACGTCAAACGGTTGGTGACCAGGTATTTTTTGAAAGTTTGAAAGGTTATTTTATTGCTAACTACAACCAAATCGGAACTTCTGAGAATTTCTTTGAGTTTTTCCGCGAAAATTCCGAACAGGATTTCGATCCCATAATCGGGCAATATTTCAAACGGCTACCTTAGTTTCTTGATAACTAAGTCACTTGTCGTTGACTTGACAGTCTGAAAAGCCGCAGTTATTATGCGGTACGGAGAAAAAATGGAAGATACAAATCTACCGCAAGATGAAGAATTTGAGCATCCTTACATGGATGTTTCCGGCCCATCCCACTGGGAAAATCTGGCTGCCAGGGCAAATAGCCTTGAGCCTTCAAAAACTATCGAGGAAGTTCCAGCTGACACTGCAGTTGAACCACGTCCGGAACTGACCAGCCCTGAAAATTCTGATGACCAGGACACGCAAGCCAACAAAATCGATCATGGGAAGAGCCCTTTCAAGCTAAATTTCTACTATCCTCTGGGTTTGATCGTTTTAGCTCTGGTAATTTTTCTTGTTTGGTCTTCGCAAGGAAACTCAGCACCCATTCCCACTCCTACAATACCTGTTGTCTCAATGGCTGAGCTGCCAACACCCCGAAAATTATCGGCTACTTCCCGCCCCGAACCTACCCTGGGTGGTGAGACAACTGCCACAAATATTCCAGAACCACCAATTGTTGAAGCCCGTACTGAGGTCATCCAATACACGATGGAAAAAGGTGACACCATCTACAACGTCGCGGAGAAGTTCGGCCTGGCACCTGAAACTTTACTGATGGGAAATCGTTATACGCTCGGTTACAAACTGGTCAATTACATGCCCGGAGTCACGCTAAACATTCTGCCCGTTGACGGGGCTTACTACCAATGGCAGACTGGGAATGGATTGAACGGGGTTGCCAGAGCTTACAATGTAAGCCCTGATGCCATCGTTGACTTTCCCGGGAATAATCTCGACAGGACCACCCTGGGCGACTTTTCAAACCCGAATATTCCTGCTGACACCTGGTTAATTATTCCTGGGGCTTACGATGAAGAGGCCAAAGTTCCTGCTTATGCTGGCATTTATCCAGACGCCAAAGCCAAGATGCTTTCATTCCCTTTGGTTGAACCACCAGACCCAATCGCACCACGTGAAGATGTGGTGGCTTATAAGACCGTCCAGGGCGACACGCTTGAAGCCATTGGCGTAAAGTTCGGCCTAAAACCAGAAAGTATTCTATGGGGCAACCGTTACATTCTGGGTGAAACACCTGATGGTCTCTCTGTCAACCAACGCCTGCTGATCTTACCTGTAGATGGCGTTTATTATCAGTGGATGCCTGGGGATGGACTTAACGGGGTTGCCAAGTATTACCAGGTCAGTCCGGATGCTATTGTGGATTACCCCGCCAATGGACTTGATCGAGCCATGGTTGGTGATTTTTCAAAACCAAACATCAAACCTGGGACTATGCTCATCATTCCTGGGGGTATTAACCCGCCTCCTGCCTGGTCTGGTGTGACTGTTGATAACAATGGTTTGCCGGGTGCGCATCCCAACGTCGGCTGGCTGGGAGTGTATGAGTGTAATCCTGCCGCGGCTATTCGAGCAGGTGGCAACTGGACTCTGCCAACGGGCAGCACCGCCCTCTCAGGCTATGACTGGAACCCACCCACTCATTATGGTGTGGACTTCAAAGGCCCTTCAGGCTTGCCACTTGGTGCTGCAGATGCTGGCGTCATCATCTATTCGGGTTGGTCAGACCGCGGTTATGGCAACGTAATTGTTTTGGATCATGGCAATGGTTTCCTGACACTTTATGCTCACTTGTTAGCCGAAGGCATGGTCCCGTGTGGAACCGTTGTAGACAGCGGTACCCAAATCGGTTTGATGGGCTCCACAGGCAATTCAACCGGTGCTCACCTGCATTTTGAGGTGCGATTTGATGGCAGCCCCATCAACCCACATGATTTGGGATTCTAGAAAAACAAGAGTTGAAACTGAGCTGGCCAAAATTGGCCAGCTTTTTTTTAATTGGCAGGGATGAGATTTGTCTGACCTTGATAGGGTTGGCTATAAACAGTCAATTCTGGTTTGTGCATGACCAGGCTCTGACCGTCAACATCCAAAGCCAGCTTCCAATCCCCTAAGTTGAAAGGAATCGCGCCCCCTGCCGGCACCCATTCGCCGTTGTACTTCCTTGCCAGCCAAAAACTGGCATTCCAATCGCCCGCATCCACCTGTCCGATACTTTGCCCGATTTGCAACTCATCCCCAACTTTTAGGCCGGGTTTGACCGCTACACCTAAGTACACGATGGACCAGCCCTGGGTTTCGGGCATACCGAATTGACTGACAACAAGTTGTAAATTATCCAGGCGCGTAATTGTGCCATTCATAATTGAATAAACCTTTCCATAGGCGTTTTTGTCGCTGGCATCTTGAATACTGGCATGAAATCCAGCGCTTGCCCCGGGCCAGGGCATCATTTTTTGCATAAGTTCTGGCATCACAGCTGCCTGCCAGCCACCTTGCGGGTTAATAGGCAAACCGGCAGAGATCCACTCCAAACTACCCGGGAGTATTTCCCTCTCATTAACCCAGGGGTTTCCAAATAACTCAAAGTAAACACCAACAAAACCATTAGGCTTAACTGCAGCTTGGTATCCTTCAGACGTCCTGAGCAACTTACTAAAAAAATAGCGCATGGCAGCCGAACCTGCGTTTTGCCAGGGGTCAAGTCTCTCTATACTGCCATCAGGCAGTTCCAGTTCCACCAATCGGCCTGTTTCGTACGAATAGTATCCATGGTTAAGCACCCCCATCCAGTGCTGAAGGAGGCCAAAATCCGCCTGCTTGATCTTATCGATCATTTGGTTGCTGGCAAGTTGAAGTTCGCCGTCGGGTTCCAAACCATAAACTATCAGGCTAAGCATCAGGTGTGGGTCTATACTTGCCTGCAGGCAGGCTTGCACAAAAGCTTCCGCCTTATTTTCAACCACGTTTAATAATTCATTTAATTCTGGTTTATCCTTCAAACTAATATTTTGGACTTTCTGTCCGAAACTTTGCGCTTCGCTTGAAAACACAAAAGCTGAATTGGGAATTAACTTGAATGTAGAACCCCAAAAAGGTGTGTAATAAATTGGGATCTGCATCGGAAAACCTTGTGGCAGAGTGGACACAATCGGTGGAATAATCGGATTAGCTTCGCGTATGGCCGGCTCGCTTGTATTAAATCTTGCGGCCAACATGGGTAGGTTGTCTCCACTTTGAGCTGTGTAACTCACAAGCTCTCCTGGGACGTAAACAGGACGGTGATTTGCCGTTGGTAAAGGGAAATTTATTTCAGGGGTGATTGTTGGCAGTGAAACTGACGTAATTGGCCTGGCAAAAGCACATCCCGAGGCTAATTGCACAAAGCCAAGGCAAATAGCCAAAACTGCGCTAATTTTGCCTTTCGCTAAGTCAGTCATGATTTCTTTTTCTCCTAATAGTCACGCCAGACAATATTGTAGGGAGACTTTCCTCCAAAGGCTTCCGCGGTGTACTCTCCATAAGTCATACCGCCGTTGTAAACAACGCCTGTAGTGTAGGGCGTCCATCCGCTCATAACGAACGGGATGTCACCTCCGGCATTGATCCAGACCCCGTTGTACTTTCTGGCGATATGCACGTGTGTACCCGAGGAGTATCCACCCTCACAAGAAGCATAGCCAATGGTATCCCCGGGTTTCACATGCAAGCCATTCGGAATTTTCTTATCGGCGGCAATATGCATGTAGAGAATTGTCCAGCCGGTGCGTTCATTTTTGTCTCCGTCCAAATCCAGGACTACTTGTGAATAAGCTGAACGCACGATGTCGCCTTCGGCAACTGCCACAACTGGTGTTAGTCCAACATAGCAGTAATCCGCGTCTGAAGGGCCAAAATCCAGCGCTGCCCACGGGGAACCTACTCCCCAACCGTAATGCGGGCCGCTGGTAAGGTGCCAGTAGGTATTTTTCGGGAATGGCAGGGTCAACTCAGGTTGGGTCAATCCATCCGGGATGACCGGGCCGGTATCAAAAGCAAAGGGGTAACCAAATAACCTGAGGTAGGTTTGGTAAAAACCTTCCTCAGAGACGGCTTGCAGCCACTCATCCCTGTTCATCATCAGGCTGAAAAGGTATTGGATTGCCGCGGTACCAGAGTTAATGGTTGGATTGATTCGAAAGACGGTAGTGTCTGGCAAGGTTACCACCGAAAGCACCTCGCTTCTCATCGCTGTCGAGCCAGCCATGAGGGTTGCTGCAGCCCAGGAAAGCTGGTTATATAAACCGGTTTTTTTGGGCTGTCGATAACCAATCGGGTAATCAGTCGGTGTAACTTCGTTGTAACCTTTCGTTAACCAGCCACTTCGGTATTCAAGGAGGGCCAAAAGCAAACGGGGGTTAACAGAGTTTTCATCTGCCACACGCTGTACAATATCATAAGCGTTCATGTTACCGGTATCAGGTACTTGTTCAATATATTGGTTCACAAAACCGTTAAAGTGTTTCATCATACCCGCGGGGTTGAAATCTTTGACAATTGGTCCATAAAACACTTCTGAATCCGGAATGATCTTAAAAGAAGGCCCTTCCTCGCTCTCGGAAGAAGGAGGAATGATGATTTCCAAACCCGGGACTAGTGCATATACGTTGTGATAAGAATTTGCTTGTTGAATCTGGAGGATTGACACCTGATTGGCAAAAGCAACTTTGGCAATCTCATCACCTTCTTGCCAGGTATATGTGTAGTACTCCGAACGCAAAGGCTGCATCGCCATAGGTGGATTTGGAGTTGCGGTGGGCCCAGGAGGTGGAAGCGTAATCGTAACCGGTGGGATTGGTGTTGCCGGTGCCGGTGTAGCAAATCGTGTTGGCGTAACGGTTGCCGTTTCGCCTCCCAGGAATGCAGGCTCGCTGCTCCAGCCTTGGGTTTCAGCCACTGCGATTATAGTTTCAACCCCAGCGGTAGCTGAAGTTTCAGGGATCAATAATTCACTTTGTGAACCTGTGGATTGATCGACGCGCCAAACCTCGTAGTCAGGCACTGTCCGATAGCAGGCCTCCAACAAGAGGCAGCTAATCAAGCCAACAAGCACGATAATTGGCATACGTGTTCGTCGCATCTATAAACCGTCCTTTACGGCTATGGTTTTAGTAGCAAAATTCATGCCATAAATTCAATAGATTGGAGTATTTATCGACCAACTTTGAGTGCCATGATAAAAGACCCGTAATCAATCCGCGAATTTTGAATCCTCGCCAAAGACCCCTTTTCATTGACATTTCGGGCTTACCGTGTAAAATAAATTCTCCAAGCCGGAGTGGCGGAATTGGCAGACGCGCTACGTTCAGGGCGTAGTGAGCAATGCGCTCGTGAGAGTTCAAATCTCTCCTTCGGCACTAAAAGCAACCCCGTACGGTTGCTTTTTATTATTAAAGAGCGTGTTTTTGCTGATGCATCCACTTGGTATAATACCTGCATTGGTTTGTGGATATGGGAAAATTCCTGGATTGGGTTAAATCCATAAAAATTAACACTAAGCGCTTACTGCTCGTTATGGTAATTGCGTTATTGGTTTTGATGATGCTGGATTTCAATAACCGTACGCGCACCATGTACGCCTTGGAAGCTCAACAAGCCATGCTGGAAACCCGGCAGGTTCAACTACAACAAACCAAAGATAAACTGGAAGCTCAGATTGCTTATGCCACATCCGCTCAGGCTCTTGAAGAATGGGCCAGGGAAAAGAATAAACAGATCAATTCAGGTGATGTACCCATAATTCTTTCAGCCCCGGAAGGCGTTACCCCCACTCCCACACCGCAGCCAACCTTGCAAACTGTCAATTTTTCACCTTGGGAAATCTGGCGGGAACTCATATTTGGCCATTAGCAAAGTGGGCTCGGTAGCGGGTAAATCTCTCAGGTATAATTTTTCTTCAATGGACATCAAAGAACTTACTCAGATCATGACTGATCTGGTTCACACAAAAGGTTGGGATGACCAACTCAGCACAAAAAGGCCGCAAACCCTCAGAAATCTGGCTATTTCGCTTTCACTTGAAGCCAACGAGGTGCTTGAACTTTTTCAGTGGAGTGACGATCTCAAAGACAAAGAGGCTTTGGGCGAAGAACTTGCTGATGTGGCCCTCTATCTTCTTCAGTTGGCACAGGTGGGCAAAATTGACCTTGAACAGGCTATTCTCAGCAAAGTGCACCATAACTACCAGCGCTCATGGGATGAAAATGACGAAGAAGGTCAAGTGTGATTGTTGCCGTTTTTGGAAGCGCCCAGGGTGAGCCCGGTACTTTGGCCTACCAGGAAGCCCAAGTGCTTGGGTCTTTACTTGCCGATGCTGGTTTTGACGTTATGACCGGTGGTTACTGTGGCACGATGGAAGCCATTAGCCGTGGTGCTTCTGAGGCTGGGGCGCACACCTATGGTGTGTCCTGCGCAGACATTGAAAAATGGCGTCCGATTGGAGTAAACCCTTGGGTAAAAACTGAAATCCGCACGGTTAACCTAAATCGTAGGTTGGAAGTTTTAACCCGCCAGCCTGATGCCATGATAGCATTGCCTGGTGGCATTGGCACCCTTGTGGAAATTATGCTTTCATTAAACCTCATGGTGGTAAAATCCATTGCCACGAGACCGTTGATCTTGATCGGTAAAGAATGGCAAGCCAGTTTCTACGCCTTATTTAAGAATAATTCAGCTTTTATCAGGGCTCATGACCAAAATCTAGTGCATTTTGCCCAAAACAACGAAGAAGCAGTGAATTTATGCAAAACATTATTGTTTAGGAGTTAGTATGGACGAGAAAAAATTAACGACTCAGTCTGATAATTTTTCAGAATGGTACAACCAATTGGTTTTACGTGCGGAAATGGCCGATTACGCCCCAGTTCGGGGTTGCATGGTTGTCCGTCCATACGGGTGGGCACTCTGGGAAAACATCCAGGATGCCTTCGACAAGCGTTTTAAGGCAACTGGGCATGTGAATGCTGCCTTCCCACTCTTGATTCCTCAATCGTTTATGACAAAAGAAAAGGAGCATGTTGAAGGTTTTGCACCTGAATTAGCTGTGGTAACCCACGGCGGCGGTGAAGAACTGGAAGAACCCCTTGTCGTCCGCCCAACCTCAGAAACGATCATTGGAACCATGTACTCCAAATGGATACAGTCCTACCGCGATTTGCCTGTATTGATTAATCAATGGGGCAACGTTGTGCGCTGGGAAATGCGGACAAAACTCTTCTTACGCACCCTCGAATTCTATTGGCAGGAAGGCCATACCGCGCATGCCACCGCTGAAGAAGCCCAGGAAGAAACTTTAAAGATCCTGAAAATCTATGCAGACTTTGCCCGTAATGAAGCTGCCATCCCCGTAGTTGCCGGCCAAAAGAGCGAATCTGAAAAGTTTGCCGGCGCGAAGGTCACCTATGCCATTGAAGCTATGATGGGCGATACCAAAGCGCTGCAATCTGGCACATCCCATAATCTTGGCCAAAATTTCGCCAAAGCTTTTGATATTAAGTTCCTGGACGAGAATAACCAGTTGCAATACTGCTATACAACATCTTGGGGGGTTTCTACCCGCATCATTGGTGCCATTATCATGACACACGGTGATGACCAGGGTTTGGTACTGCCTCCACGCCTGGCACCCATCCAGGTCGTTATCGTGCCTATCTTCCGCAAAGAAGAAGAAAAACAGGCTGTTATGGATGTTGTGGATGCGGTTGTCAAAGGCTTACCCAACGTGCGTATCAAGGTTGATGATCGCCAGGGGGTCACACCTGGTTTCAAGTTCAACGATTGGGAAATGAAGGGCGTACCATTGCGCATTGAAATTGGCCCGAAAGATGTCCAAAACAATACTTTGGCTTTAGCACGGCGCGATATTCCCGGTAAAGAAGGAAAATCTTTCTTACCTATGCAGGGCTTTGAAATCTACGTTCCTGAAATGTTGGAGACCATCCAGGCAAATATGCTGGCTAAAGCCACCAAGTTCCGTGATGAGCACATATTTGAGGTGGATAACTTCGAAGAATTCAAAGACGTTGTCGAGAACAAAGGCTGGGCAAAAGTTTGGTGGTCTGATGACGCAGAGAACGAAGCTAAGGTCAAGGAAATTACTAAAGCCACGCTGCGTTGCTATGCTGAAAGTGAAGGCGAAGGCATCTGCTTCTTTAGCGGGCGCAAGACAGACAAAAAGGCTTACTTTGCCAGATCTTATTAATGTTTTGCTTGGGACCAAACGAAATCTGATAACTCTCAGATAGGGATCATGCCCTCAATAGATCTTATTCGTCTGAGGAAGCAAATCGCCCACCTGGGTGTTTTCGTAGAGATTCCCACCGAGTTTGTGAGTGAATATAAGAACCTTTTGGAGTTCTATCATCAATGGTCGCATCACCAGCATGAAGAGCGCATCCCAAATTCGTTCATGTTGCTTTATGATCTTCCTCCCCAAGTCATACCTGAGATAGAACTTGGGCTTAAACAATATCTCAAAGATAAAACCCAGACCATTTTTCCCCTGGCTGATGCCTTGCGTAAGGACATGCACTTTGAATGTAGTATTCTTGCAGCATTCATCCTCGGACACACCCCTGTTGAATCCATGGACTCACTAAAAGATTATTTGACTATTTGGCTTGAAGGTCCACTTGATAAAGCAGTCGTTGAAACCATTTTTTCCAAGGCCACGATACCGATAAGAACTTGCGATCAGGATGGTTATTTGGTATTTCTCCAATCTTTACTTAGGTCATCAAACAAGCGCCTGGCTAATACTGGACTGATTGGGTTAACTCTCTTTTTGCCTACTGCCACCGCAGACCAATTGCCCAGGCTTTTCAATTTGATCAGCCCGTTGTTGCAAGACCACGATCTTAAGCAGGATAATTTGGAAACTCTCATACAGGAGCTGGCAAAAAAGTCACCCGTGGAAACAGGTTATCTGATTCGACAGGTTCTATCAGATACAGAGGGTCGTCATGTTGAAACCTTGGCCCGCGCCTTTCTTCAATACTTACCTTCTAATACTGCGGAAATTGTAGCAAAAGCCATTAAGCTACACGCTACTAGAACTTATTCATAAGTCTTATATGCCATAATAATTAAAGGGCTTGCCAAATAAACGCAAGCCCTTTAATTATTATCGAAATGCAGTTTATTTTTGATTGGCAATCAGGTACGCGATAACTTGCTCCAATTCGCTCGCAGTAAAAAGAACATCATTGTGATATTCATTGTTGATAACCTCAACCCATTGTTCAGCCGTCAGTTTCTTCGAAAGCAAAAAATCCACTGTGTGATGCCCGTTGAGTTGGGTCTCAATCAGTGCAAGTACCTGCTCATCAGTTAAGACACCCGTCTTGGCCAAATCCTCTGCTGGAGCTGTGACTGGATAAGCAGTCGAAACTGTCGTGGCAATCGGTGCTTCATTGATCGGATAAGCCTCAGGTACTGTTTCAACCACAGGGGAAGGAGCAGGGGTTTCTTTTTTTGGGTTGCATGCTGACAGAACTGATAAAGCAAGCAGAGTAAAAATCAACATCACAAGTAGTCTCTTTTTCATAGTTACCTCACTTCATCCATTAATAGCGGAATTATATCGTTATTTAATAATGAAAAAACAAGCACCAACCTGGTTTTTCTCCAGCAAAACAAAATTTTCTCTTTGAGAAAACTCCTCACAGTGCATTGAGAAGATGGCGGTTGGTTCAAAATTGCGATCCAGATATTTGGAGGATGGTCCATCTGCATTAAGATATGTGATTCTTGCCTTTCCTTCAGTTGTATTCACCATCGCCCATAGTGGATACTCCATGAAAGGGCCTTTCGAATCCAGACCGAGGGCCTGGGGTATGGATTGGCCTCCAATGTGTTCTCTGACTTTGATATAGAGTTCGTAATCTTCCGGTTCAGTATTGAAATACATCTGCTCTCTTGAAGACCGAAGGATGGAAGGATTCTGAGTAAATTCAGCAATCGGGAATAGTGGTCTTTCATTCACAGAAACCAACCAGGGTATTGAAGCCAAGACAAGTAGGCCGCTGATAATGGAACCCCAATGAAATTTTTGTTGATCCAATTTATCAAAATGAATTCCTACAATAGGCGCAAATAGAAAGAAGTAAGCTAATTGCCACCGACTTCCATTAGTCTGCCATTTAAGAAGGATGTTAAATACAAGATAGCTGCTAAGCAGCAAGCCTGTAAAAATCATGATGGAACGCGAATTTTCGTCTCTGCGTTTGATCAGAGTTACGATCACTGCCACAATAACAACAGCGATAACAATGCTTTGCAGCGGGTTACCGGAACTCATCTCAGACGTATTCATCTTAGGAATACTAAAAAAACCACCTAATGTGATTTTCGGATCGTTCACAAGCATCCCAATCCTGGTGTGGAGGTTCAGTATTTCACCTTGCAGCCAAGTTTCAGCACGTAAAAAAGGTAAGTCTGCATGCAGTGCAAAATTTCTTAGCAAATTGGAGGCCATCACCTGCAGCGTGTACTCCTCATTTAAGACGGTTGTGTTTGCTGAAACCTCAAACGCGCTGCCATAAGTGCCAAAATTCCGAATAAAAAAACCGGAAACCAATCCAAGCAGGATTACAGCTGACAATACTAAACGTTGGAGTATTTTGACAAACCCAATCTTACCAATCTGCATTGCATAGAGGTAGATGCCAAATGGAAGCAATAATAATACTGTGACCGGTTTTGTGAGGAACGCCAGGCCGGCTGCAAAGCTTGCCAGCATGACATTGAATTTAAAGTTATTATCTTCTCTAAAGAAAAATACGATCATGACAAATGAAACAACCCATAGAGTTGCTGGCAAATCATCCAGACAACCACTTGCCAAAGCCAGCGCAATCGGCAAAGTCGCCCCAAAAACAGCTGCATAGCGGGTTCCTGCTGCCCTGGCTCCAAACATGCGCGCAATCGCAATGACAGCCTGAATGCAGCCAAGATAAGCAAACCAGGGAATGATATTGCACCAGCGATCAGAGCCTGCCAATACATACATATTCAGCAAACCTATCCCGATGCCGGGAGGAGCACTATTCAAACTTTCATTTTGGCTAGCAAAATGCGCCAGTGTTTGATTTTGAGCCCAGTGCGCCACACGAGTCATGCCAAAGTTCATGGCCTCTTGCGAATTGGGCGGTGCGATAAACCCGATCATCAGGGGTATAAGAACGATGATGGCTATTGCCACGTCCCAGGCCAGAACCAGTCTTGAAGCGTGGTGATAGACCAAAGGTAATCTGAAAATGAAACGACGCTTGAAAAGAACGATAAACCATAGAATGAAAGCTGCAATCACAAGTAACCAGGCAACTGATAGTCCGATCCTGGTTATTGCCTTAAAGAGGCTCAGAATTTCAGTACTGATGACCATGTAAGACCACCACATGATCATGGCCTGGATGAAGGCAGCCCTCCAGTTGGGTTCGCGACGGGTGTTTCCTGAGAAGAACCAAAACGCAAAAAATGCCAGAATTGGTAGGATGACCATGTCAGTTATTCTGTATGAAATCTATTTGGTTTCAACTGGCCGGGCGTTTTTCTACGTCATTAAAGTAGTCAGCCGTAATTGATTGGCTGCTTTCGTCCTCATCCAGATTCATAAAGGCGGCAAGAATTGGGTGAGTATTTTCGATTTTCTCATACATGCCTCTGGCAATCCGACGGATAGAGAAATGCGCATTGCTGGCGCTGCGCAGTTTGCAGAAATGGAAAGCCTCTCTGAGGTTCAGACGGCACAAAACACGTCGATTATAGGCGTTTGGAACCACATAAGAGGCGACAGCAGCATTGAATGGTTCAATTTTCTTATAAAGCCTGTTTGCCATTTCCATGGCAGTTATGTAATTCTCTTCAAATTCAGCTTCTGTAATACCTTTTGGGATTGCATATCCAAGATTTGTACCAAGGGCTTGCGGTGTCTGACTCATCATACGGTGCCTTTTGAACTCAAAATACGCGCCCTGATCCATCACCAGGTCAAAGGTGTAATCTGCGTACTCAAGCTCGCGCAAGGTTTGGTCATATTTGCCCATGTGCTTAAAGAGTTTGCTAGCTAAAACCTGCTTAGCTTCATCATCCATATTCTGCACTTGGTCAAGAGCAACAGAATAACTGTCATCCCCAAATCGGTAAAGAACACCTGCTAATATCTTTGCTTCTCCATAAGGATCCACATCCAATAACTTGCACCATTCGTTGCTTTTGATTGTATCGATTGCGTGAGAAAGTCCTGTAAAGGATTTTCTAACGTCATTGTAGTAAGCAATCGGGTCAGTATATTTGATTAGGGTAGGCAATTCCTGCATACCAACACACTTGGTTTCGGCACCAACCATGCGGATTTCAGCCAGCTCAGAACTGAGCATTTTCTTGATGGCATATTCCAGAACCCGCGCGTTCATTGTCACCCCAACGTTGGCCATCGAGGCTGCTGGAAGTATGAAACGACCTACATCGACAGCCTTGACCCTGGCGCGATTAGCCCAGGCTTTTTCAGATTCACCTTCCAATCTTGGGGTTCTTGCTTCAGACCAGGGTTTCAAGGCTTTGAGAGCTTGGGCATAGGTACCAAAAAGCAGATCCATTAATTGGAGATAATCTGATTTAAATTCGCTGTTCTTAATTTCATCCGGGATAACAAAGGCTTTTGGATTCCATTCCTGGTAGCGTGTTGATTTTTCTGTATATGAGGCCAGCCGATTACCTTCAATGTTTTCAATCGCCAGCCGCGATACATTTTCCATGGCCAGGTGTATGACGGCATGTTCTGCCACGCTTGAGTGACCATAACCTACAATCCACTTTTCACTGAACTTGGCAGACTTTTCATCATCCAGTTCTGCAGCAATGACGTCAAATGGCTCAGGTGAGCGTGATGTCTTGGCAAAGGTCACTGCAATGGTTTCGGCACTGATTTGGCTCGGGCTCAATCTGTATACTCTACGCTCAAGATCCATGTATCAATATCCTCCGGGCTTCTGCTTTGTCTTCTTCTATTTGCTTGCTAAGGTCGACCAAACAATCAAACTTCAATTCGGGGCGTATGAACTGGATAAAATCAACACTTATCTGTTCGTTATAGATGTCACCCTCAAAATCCAACAACAGAGTCTCCAGATTGGGACGTGCATTTTCTTCTACTGTTGGTCGAACACCAACGCTTGAAACTGAGTTGTAAAAGCTTCCATCCAGATGCGTTCGACTGGCATAAACACCATATCGCGGGATAAATTTCTCAGGTTCAATCGCTAGATTAGCAGTCGGTAAACCTAACCTACGGCCAAGTTTTTTTCCTTCCTGCACTTTTCCACTCATCGAATAGGGTCTGCCGAGCATTGCTGCTGCAAGCTCGGGCTTTCCTTCGCGTAATGCATTACGGATTGCTTCTGATGCAATCACATTTCCGTTGTACAAAAATGGAGATTCTCGTAATACCTGAATGCCGAAGCGTCTCATAAACACCTGGATGGCCGGAATGGTCCCTTCCCTATCCTTGCCAAGGGTGAAATCCGGTCCAATTACCATTCCCTGCAGATCAAAATGTGAAATCAAGTCAGATAAAAAATCTTCAGCAGCTGTCGCAGCCAAGACCTTATTAAATGGCAATGTGATTACCTGGTCAAGCCCTAATTCTTCGAACATTATGTTCTTTTCACTTTGGGTCATCAGATTGTAAGGATTCTTCTCGACACCAAAGAAAACCCGCGGATGAGGGAAAAAAGTGATCGCAACAGATTGGGCCTTTGTTTCGGCCGCTTTTGAACACAATTGATCGATAAGCGCCCGATGACCAAGGTGCAATCCATCAAAGTTGCCGATCGTTAACCAGACTGGCCCGGTTTTGGAACTTGGAAAAGCACTGAGAAATTCAGTCATTCTCTGTAACCATATTATTGTTCGAAGGAATAATCCCCAGGGAATGTTTGTTTCTCATCTACTGAAAGAAAACCTTTTTAGGTTGCCATTCTTGGGTTTCAGGGATATATTCCAGTAGAGCAATCAACTCGCTCTCACCGTCGACGCCTCTAGCCCACTTGCCGGCTTCCATCGGCTCTTTGGCGGGAATACGATGTCCATGCCTGATGTTGTCCACGTCGGCTTCTGCCAAATCAACTTTGTACCAGTCACTAAGAGCTTCTGATGCAGGAATGAGATACTGATACCAATCACCGCTCATGAAAGATTCTTGAAGCTTTCGCAGCGGGATTGCGTTTCTCAACCCAAATTGACCGCTCTTGGTGCGCCGCAAACCGGTTAGGGTAGCCCCACAACCGAGTTGTTCTCCCAGATCATTAGCCAACGAGCGCACATAGGTGCCGGAGGAACACTGCACATCCAAAATTGCTTCAGGGGCATCCCATTCAAGCAAATCAATGTTGTGCACAGTCACTTCCCGAGGTTCCAGCTGAACCTCTTCCCCACTCCTGGCCATATCGTAAGCTTTCCGACCACCTACTTTGATAGCTGAATAAGTTGGAGGTTTTTGCTCAAAGGTGCCAATAAAGTTCTTTAGGGTTTCGCTCAATTCTTCTTCAGTGATGTCAACAGGCATGCGTTTATTTATTGGGCTCTCAAGATCGTAAGAATCGGTGGTAATCCCAAATTGCACAATTGCCTGATATCGCTTCTCAGAAGCAGATACGTACTCACTCAGGCGCACAGCAGGTCCTAATAAAACTACGAGAACGCCTGATGCCCTGGGGTCCAGGGTGCCAGCATGCCCTGCTCTGCGGATGTGGGTACCTGCCCTGACAATTTGAACCACATCATGTGATGTCATGCCGGTGGGTTTGTCGATGACCAGGACACCGGAAATCCGGCTTGCCAGGTTTGCTTCCTCTGATTGATAGCGATCGCTCATATTATTCCTACCTTGAATTAGATTCCCCTGTTTCTTTCAGATACCCGCGTGTGCGAGTTAATACACTGTCGATAATTGTCTGAAGTGGTCCATCAATATCCGCTCCAGCAGCAGCCGCGTGTCCACCACCGCCAAATTCCCGGGCTAACACTGAAACATCGTACCCATTGCGTGAGCGCCAGCTAACTTTGGTTCTGATCGCGGATTGCTCAACAAAGATCACTGCGATCAGCATCTCTGCAACAGTCGTCATGTTGTTGACCAGGTCTGCATCGTCATTTTCGTTATAGCCCGACTCTTTGCGGTCCTTGAGTGTTAGGCTGGTCCACAATAGACCATCCTCCAAGTGCAATTTGGAAAGGCCTTGACCCCAATAGCGTAACTCTTCCAGTGAACGTGTAAGCAATACATTTTGATAAATCGAGGGTAAATCCGCGCCTGCTTCAAGAAGGTTTGCAGCAACTTTCAAACAGACCGGGCGCATATTCGAAGTTCTGAACCCGATGGTATCACTGATGATGCCAGTCAATAGAGATGCGGCCACTTCCTGATCAATCTCCAGACCCCATTTCGGTAAATGTTGCGTGAGCATGAGCGCCGTTGCTTCGGCTTCTGGTTCGATCAGATTTACTTTGCCAAAATTCGAATTAGTCTTGTGGTGGTCGATAACCAAATCTGGTATCAGACCCGTAAGGATTTCACCAGTTCGAAATTCATCACCGCAATCTACAACTATCAGATAGCCAGGGTCCTCAGGCATCATATTGGAAATGTTTGCGAAATTAGGGAGGTAAGCATATCGGGTTCCAGGAATATCCTGGAGAATTAAATTGACTTTTCTTCCAGTATTTTTTAGTGCAGTGCCTAAACCCAATAATGAGCCAATAGCGTCACCATCCGGGCGGATATGTGAAACGACAGTGAACGAACTGGCAGCAGCCATTTCTTGCTTGATAGTTGTGTCGCCTGGGAAAGTCATCGATACCTGTTTCTTATTATAACGAAACCCTGACATTTTTTGGTTAGTCGTTTAAAGGTGATGACCTCTGCGTGCCATCCGCGGGCTTTTGGTTCTCATCTGCTTTAATTTGCATCAGCAATTCGTCAAGCCGTTGGGCACGTTCTGGGGTTGGGTCCCAAAAGAAGCGAAGTTTGGGCATGACCCGCAATTCAACTTCATTGGCAATTTCATATTTCAGAAAACCTCGGGCGTGATTTAATGCCTCGATAACTTCTTCCTTAACCTCTGATCCGCCCAATGCGGAAACGTAGATGTTGGCAAAGTCTAATTCCCGGTCTATCTTGACATCGGTTACTGTGACTGTTGCCAGACGTGGGTCTTCAGCTTTGGTCAAGAGGGCTACGGAAAGTACTTCCTTAACCCGCTCGTTTATTCTTCTCATTCTTAATTCTGTGGGCATCTTTACTCCCTGCGGAACCTATCCGCCAAATTTCTCCATGATGTAACATTCAATCACATCCCCAATCTGGAAGCCTTCAAAGCCTTTAAGCGTGATCCCGCATTCCATGCCTTCGCGCACTTCACGGACTTCATCTTTTTCGCGGTGAATGGAAAGAACCTCGCCATCAAAAACTGATTCGTTGTTGCGCATTAAATGGACCTGTGCATTACGCCGAATTTCACCGCTGGTGATTCTGCAACCGGCGGCTGTGCCACCCTTGGAAACCTTAAAGATTGCCAAAACATTGGCTTTGCCAATCGTTTTCTCAACCATTTCAGGTTCAAGCAAGCCCTTGAGTGCTTTTTCAACATCTTCCAGTAAGCGATAAATAATTTTGTAGAGGCGCATGCTTACGCCTTCCTGTTCAGCCACTTTTCGGGCACCTTGTTCCACATCCACGTCGAAACCAAGGATAATCGCGTCCGAAGCAGCTGCCAGCATGACATCGCTTTCAGAGATATTGCCTGTTTCGGCATGCAACACATTCACGTTGATATCTTTTTGTTTCTTGTTTAAAAGCTCAAGTTCATTCTGGATGGGCTCAAGCGAACCTTGCACATCTGCTTTCAGAATCAGTCTCAGTTCCTTCGCCTCACCAGATTTAACCTTGCTGAACAATTCTTCAAGTGTAGAACGCTTGCTGTGTTGTTTGAGTTCACGGGCTGCCTTACGCTCTGCTACGATTGATCTTGCTTCTTTTTCATTCGCAACCACTTGGAAGAGATCTCCCGCTTCTGGCATGGCGTTTAAACCCATAACCCGTACAGGTGATGATGGGCTTGCTTTGGGCACACGTTTGCGATACTGATCCATCAAAGCTTTCAGCTTTCCATAAGCTTCACCGGCAACAACAATGTCTCCAACTTTGAGGGTGCCATTTTGTACCAATAATGTTGCCATGGGACCGGTTGTTTTATCCAGGGAGGCCTCAACCACAGTTCCGATGGTGCGTCCCTTGGGATTAGCTTTGATCATAATGTTGTCAGCCACAAGGTTGATTGTTTCAAGTAAGTCTTCCAGGCCCTTTTTCGATTTTGCTGAGACCGGAACAACAAAGGTATCCCCATTCCACTCATCCGGTACCAAGCCAATATCAGCAAGTTGGCGCTTTACAAAATCTGGGTTGGCATCGGCTTTATCCATCTTGTTCAAGGCAACGATAATCGGCACTTGGGCAGCTTTGGCGTGGTTGGTGGCTTCACGGGTTTGAGGTTGAACGCCATCATCCGCTGCTACAACTAACACGACAACATCCGCGCCTTGTGCACCGCGTGCTCTCATGGAAGAAAAGGCAGCGTGACCAGGCGTATCTAAGAAGGTGATTGCGTGACCCTTATGATTCACTTGATAAGCACCAATGTGCTGAGTAATACCGCCTGCTTCTCCGCTAGCGACATCCGTGTGTCGGATGGCATCCAAAAGCGAGGTTTTTCCATGATCGACATGACCAAGAATGGTGACAACCGGAGGTCGGTTCTCAAGATCATCTGGGCTTTCACCCAGGATAAGTCTACGCCACAGGGGCAACTCACCCACTTCTTCAACCAGTTCTTCTTCTTTTTCTAATTCCGGTTCAAAACCAAGTTCGGTAGCAACGACCGCGGAAGTGTCAAAGTCAATGGTTTGGTTAATGCTTGCCATGACCCCGTTATTCATGAGAATCTTAATCACTTGAACGGCGCTTGCGTTGAGCATGCCTGCCAGATCGCGGACCGTAATGTTATAAGGTAACTGGATTTTCTTTTCTGTGCCCATTTTTTCCTCCAAACTTGCACATAGTGCAAATCGTATTTTTCCCCGGGCACCAGTGAATTCTTAGTTTTTCACACAAGCCCCGAGCTGCTTCCCTCTGCCGGGTTTGGACCGGTAGGGGGCAATGATTCCATATATTTCCTCAGGCTGCCCAAATCATCAGCGCTAATCTCAGTTTTCAAAGCTGAGGAGAGAGCCCCTTTTAGGCCCTTTTCCCAACAACTGTGCTGATCGTGCAAATAGGCGCCCCGACCGGCTGCTTTCCCTGTCGGGTCCACTTTCACGCCCTCGCTGGTTCTCACCAGTCGAATAAGGCTTCTTTTTTCAAGCGTCTGGCGGCATCCCACACAAGTACGTTGTGGGATGCGCCTGACTTTTACGGCTTTTTTAGTGGCCATCGCCTAAGGTCTTATTATGTTTAATAGATATCCCAGTCGTTTTCGCCTTTGTGCGTGCGATGTACGACGTCTTCTCCAAGATCTGGATCATACTCTACAGTATAACCCTTCTTCTTCTTGGATTTCTTCTTTGTTTCTTTGCCGCTTAATGCAGCGCCAAAGTCATCTTCCTCAACCACCTCGTGTTCTCGTTCCTGGCTATGCTTGAGAGTCTCAAGTTTGAAGAGTTCCTCAAAGGTCTTCTCTTCTTCAGCAGGTCCTTCAACAACAGGCGCAACTACTTCAACAATCTCTGGTTTTTCAGTTTCTAATTCGGGTTCAGCCTCTGCAACAGGAGCTTCAACTTCTACTAAAACAGGTTCCGGTACTTCTACAACAACTTCAACAGGTTTTTCAGGTTCCGGGAATTTGATGGAATCAGCCAGGGTCAGCAGTTCTTCATATGCCTTGGGTCCAATTCCATTGAAAGACAGGATAATCTCTGGGTCAATCTTGATTTGCAACAAGAGATCGCCAAGAGTCAAAATACCGGATTCCTGCAGAACGTTTGTGATGTGTTCCTTAATCTCTGGCACATCCTGCAAATTCATTTCGAAAGCGCTTGCGTGAATGGAAGCACGAAGTTCACGCAGTTTTGCCAGGTTAGCATCTTCAATTTGCTTTCGTTCAGCTTCGCCACGGCGTTCAACGCGATCAACGAATTTGGCAAGCAGTATGCCGTCATCAATTGAAAGTGCTCGGCCTTCTTCTTTTTTAGTGAGCAGATCCTTCACACGAGTGATGTTATCAACCTCGTTCTGCGCAAGTTCAGCCAGCTTGGGATCTTCCTGCAATTTGGCAACTGCTTTATAAGCTGCTTCAGATACACTCATAATGTCAATGCGCCAACCGGTCAGTTTGGCCGCCAGTCTTGCATTTTGTCCTTCACGCCCAATGGCGAGAGAAAGTTGGTCTTCTGGCACTACAACAGTAGCGGTTTTATTCTCACCGCTGGCTGCGTTTAGGTAGACACCGGTAACACGGGCGGGGCTAATGGCTTTGCTGATGTAAATCGAAGCATCAGGGCTCCACTCGATGACATCGATTTTCTCATTGTGCAGCTCGCGCACAATTGCCTGGATGCGCATGCCACGCTGACCAACACAGGCGCCTACAGGGTCAATACCCATTTGAGTAGCTGAAACAGCCACTTTTGCGCGTTGCCCAGGTTCGCGAGCAATCGAGCGGATTTCGACAATACCGTGGTAAATCTCAGGCACTTCATTTTCAAGCAAACGCCGTAAGAAGTTGCGGTGCCCACGCGAAAGTAAAATTTGCAGGCCCTTAGGAGAGTCTTTTACTTCATAAATATAGGCGCGAATGCGGTCATGAATACGGAAACGTTCACCCGGAATCATATCCTTACGCATCATCGTGCCTTCGGCTTTGTAATCAAGACCGATGGTTGCCTGGTAGGAGTTGACTGCCTGTACAACACCTGACACAATTTCGCCAACTTGTTTACCAAAATTCTCAAATTGCAGGCTTTTTTCTGCATCGCGAATTTTCTGTTGGATGGCTTGTCGGGCAGTTTGGGCAGCGATGCGGCCAAAGTTTTCCGGAGTCGATTCCACCATCACCAGGTCGCCTTCCTGGCAATCCGGGTCAATCTTTTTTGCTTCTTCGAGCGCGACTTCAGTCCGGTTATCCAGAACAGAATCCACAACCTCTTTTTCAGCAAAGACGGTAACACTGCCTTTGTCAAGATCTATGTTGACCTTGACATCCTGAGCAGTAGATGCCCCGACTGATTTGCGGTAGGCTGAAATCATGGCCCCTTCAAGAGCGCTCATGATGGTGTCTCTTGGAAGCTGTTTTTCTTCCAGGACCTCGTTGAATGCTAAGGCAAATTCGCTTTTCATAAATTTTTCACTCCAAAACTTCACCGTCTTTCAAACAAAAAAGTGGGGTCGAGCCCACTTTTCGGTTGAAAAGTATTCGTAATGCAAAGATATTATCACATCCACAGATCGAAATCAAGTCATCCGCACAGGGCAATTGCACCTAATCTGCTGGATCAAGAACCTAAGGGGTTTCAACTTAGGTGATTGGCAATAATCGCTGTCCTTTCTCACAGAACAATCATGTTTTGATCAATGCAACTTGAAATCGATTGTCTGCAGACACAATAATCCCTTGGCTGGCAGGGCTATCCACCTTTAGGCACTCTTAAGCTTGGCTCAAGATGTTAAATAGGTA
>CAYMNM010000002.1:0-48870 GCA_964391795.1 uncultured Anaerolineaceae bacterium
CATGGCCATAAATTTGGTAAGTAACTTGCAGGAGAGTACGAGACGCAAATGAGTTTATCAACTTCTAACAACAAAGGAATCCCAACCGTAAGCAGGGAAAAAATGTTAACCCTGCTTCAAACTGCTTTACGAAAAAAAGAGTTGCCTTTTGCAAGGCAAGCTTGTTTGCTATGGTTGGCGAATTATCCCGGTGACCTGCTGGTTAATTTTGTTTATGCTTCAATACTCGCAGAATTGGGCGATAAGGACCTGGCAAGATCCAATCTTTCAAAACTTTGCCGCTTGGACCCGGAGTTTCTTGAAGCCACTCGTCTATACGTCCAATTACTTGGTAACGCAAGTGATACCCCAGAAGCAAAAGCAGCTTTAGCTTTTCTGTCGAATGATCCTGCCATTATCCCAAAACCTCCAAAATGGCTTAAGCCTATGTTGGCCGCTCGCCAGGCAATGAGCTCAGGTGATCTAACTTCGGCTGAAAAGGAGGTTTTGGCTGCTTTGGCACACAAGCCCGAAAACCCCTTGCCTGCCGTCATGCATATGCTATTGGTTTATAAGTCGGGCAACCAAACCCTCTTGTCAACCTTGTCAGGCATTTACCTTACAAAATGGCCGGATTGCCTGCAAATTAAGATTTTGTCAGCCTTATCAGATATGCAACAGGAAAAAGACTCAGCCGGCGTAGAAAAAATGCATTGGTGTGCAGCTCATGATACTTCCGGTCAGGTTATTAACCGCTTGCTTGGACCGAAGCACAATTTCAGACCGCTTTGGCCTGAAGATTTGCGAGTGGTTATGGACCTACCTATTCCAGCTTCTATAGCCGGTGAGCTTGGACTAAACCGCTTGAATTCAGGCGTTTCCTCATCAACGCCAGCGGTTTCAGCTCCTGAAAAAGCAGCCAAGAAACTAAAATTGGCCACGAAAATCCCTGATTATGTCAACAATCCGGATGTGGATTATTCAGAGATTCCGTCTGAACAATACATCCGTTCCCACCCAGGCCAACAAAACCAGGTTCAGGTAATTAACGACAAAGCTGTAGCTACCTTCGGTCAGGAAACTGTTCAAACACTTACCCAAATCCAGAAGGAGTTTGACCACATTGCCAAACACATCCGCAAGGATGAGATCACAACTGCTGATGGACGCTATCCAAACTATGTCTTGTTTACTTCACGTAGAAAATTGGCCGCCAAATATGGAGATAATACTGCTACTGTCGTTATAGACGCGATGAAATCTCTTACCCTAAAAATCATGGCTCTGCCTGGTTGGAATGCTGTAGTTTACGTTCCAGATGACCCGGTTATCTGTCAGCAAATCGGACTGACACCTTTAAGCAATGTCGATTCGGCTGGCATGAAACAGGCTTTGGTAAGTTTGGATAAGAAATTAGGGTTAAAAGGCGAGATGGTTGGCGCCCTGCTGATCGTGGGGGGAAGCGAAATCGTGCCTTTCCATATGTTACCAAACCCAACCGATGATGCCGACAGTGTTGTTCCATCTGATAATCCGTACGGTACTATCGAAGAAAATTACTTTTTGCCGCAATGGCCGGTCGGTCGTCTACCGGATGAACAAGGCAACGATGCCGGTTATTTAATTGAACAATTGCGATTCTTAAACAACGAGTATGATCTAAAAGTTGAAAATAAAAAGTCTTTATCTGGTTCCATCTTCAATTCCTGGTTTTTACAACTTTTTGAGCGTCTTCAAACCACAATAACCCTCAATCAAACCAATGATAATATGGGCTTGACTGCCGAGGTATGGCGGATTCCATCCTCTGAAGTTTTCAAACTCCTGAATCCGAAAACTGCCGTTCGCCATTCTCCACCTGTCGACTCAAGTAACTTCATGAATGGTCAGAAGTCCAATCCAAAATATGCCTATTTCAACCTCCATGGAATGCAGGACACGGCAGAATGGTACGGCCAAAAGGATTTTCGCCTTCAGACTCAAGGTCCTGAATACCCGATTGCCCTGGTTCCAGAGCTCTTTTCTGATAAAGCACCTTCACCAGAATTTGTCCTCAGTGAAGCCTGCTATGGCGGAAATATTATTAACAAGAACAGTAACAATGCCATGTGTCTTAGTTTCTTGGAGCATGGCACACGTGCTTTCATTGGTTCCACCACGATTGCCTACGGCTCAGTTAGCAAACCTTTGATCGCAGCCGACCTTCTTGCACAGGACTATTGGCGTTTTTTGTTGTCCGGTGACTCTGCCGGTTACGCCCTTATGCGGGCAAAAATCAACCTGGCAAAATCCATGACCCAAAACCAAGGTTATCTGGATGGCGAAGATCAAAAGACCATCCTCTCATTCGTACTCTATGGAGATCCTCTGGCAAGCAAAGCTGGTGTTAAAAAGTTGGCCAAACCAAAAATCCGCCCTGCCAAAAGCCCGGTCATCAAAACACTTAGCGATTCACGTGAAGAAACTATTGTCAAACCCAGTGAGATGCCAGCAGAAATCAAGGCCCAGGTGCAGAAGGTCATCAACTCTTATTTGCCTAACCTGGGTGACGCAAAGATGGCTATCAATCCCCAACTGACTAATTTCACTCTAGCCACAGACGCGATCAAGGGGCGCAAATATGCGCCTGAGAAACAAGATGAAGGCCAAAAGTATTACGTAACGCTGCAAAAGAGTGTCACACTAAAACAGGTAAATCATCTTTCCTTTGCCCGGCTGACTTTTAATAGCAAAGGCGACATAATCAAGCTGAGTACTTCTCGCTAAGAAAAAAGTTTCAATTCTGTTCCAAGAACCCTGATCGTGGGTATATAAGGTGGCGTTTGCAAACGCCATCATTTTCAATTTATACTGAAAACCTTGAACAAAATTTGTTCAAAATCAGGCCAGCAGTTTTTAACCTGAAAACAATAACAATCTGATCATCCAAAGGTGATTTCTAATGAAAGTACTCCGAATTTCAATTTTGATATTGATTATTACTCTCATAACAAGTTGCGTTGGTATTTCCGTACCAAAGCAACTTACTAATCCAGGCATAACACCTGCTTTCCAAACACCAGTAATTGGTACCGCTACAACATTATCTGAATCCTCTGTCCCAACAGAGCAGCCTACGCAAACCCCAACAATAACGCCCAAACCAAATATCTGGTCAACTGAACCACATCCGCTTCAAATCGAAGTAAATCGCCAATGGAGCTACCCGGGCAGCGAAATTACGTTTGAAGAAACATTGCCTGCGCGTGCCACATACGACCAATTTGTTGTGTCCTACCTATCAGAAGGTTACAAGATCTACGCGTACATGGCCATTCCAAATGGTTCTAAGCCTGAAACTGGTTGGCCAGCCATCATCCTGAACCACGGATACTCGAACCTGGCAACCTACGTCACCACTGAAAAATATGTTGCTTTCATGGATGTGCTCTCCAGAAGTGGTTATATTGTCTTTAAACCAGATTACCGGGCACATGGCAAATCAGAAGGGCCAAGACCTGTGGGTGGTGGATACGGTAGCCCAGATTACACCGTGGATGTTCTTAATGCAGTGGCATCTGTAAAAGCCTATCAAGACGCTGACCCAGAACGAATTGGTATGGTTGGGCATTCCATGGGAGGCGCTATCACATTGCGTGCGATGGTAGTTTCAAAAGACATCAAAGCCGGCGTCATTTGGTCGGGTGTCGTGGCACCTTACTCAACGCTTATTTACCGTTGGAACCGGCCTGCAACCCCAACCCCTACGGTTTCCACCCAAACACCACCTGCCTCAACACCAAGTTCACCAGGTACAGGTTTTCGCGGTAATGTAAGCTCATGGGCCAGTGAAATCTTTATTAAGTACGGTTCACCTGATCAAAACCCTGCTTTTTGGGATTCTATTTCACCTTCGGCTTATATCAAGGATCTTTCTGGTCCACTGCAACTTCAGGCGGCGAAGGGCGACACACAGGTCCCGTATTACTGGTCCGAGGAGTTGGGCAAACAGTTGGAACTGGCAGACATGCCCCATGAACTTTTTATCTACGAAAACGACAACCACAACATAACAGATAATTTTCTGGTTGCCATTTCACGTACCCGTCAATTTTTCGATAATTACGTAAAGAACAGGTAGAACCACCTGGCAATAGCGTAAGAATCCATACTTTTTTTTGGGGTTATCGTCTAGCTGTCTCTAAAACAAACCAATCGTTTTTTTGACCAATTTCTGCGAGTAAGGTAAAAATTACCTTACTCTTTTGCGTTATTGGGTAAAATTGGAGTGTTCAGAATGAATGGCCTAATAAGTAAGAACCTTTGTTAACAAAAGGCGTGTTCGTGAATGTTCTTAGACTAATATTTTAGAAAACCATTATAATATTCAAACATGACAAGAACGGTACACATTGTGGTGATTCTCAGTAAGGAGTTGTAATGTACGGATACAGTGGCAAAATTCTGCACATTGATTTAAAAACTAAGAAAAATTGGGTGGAAGACAAAGCCGAAGAGTGGTATAAGCTCTGGATTGGGGGAACTGGCATGGCCACGCGGTTATGTTGGGAAAACATCACTCCAAAGTGCGACCCTTTAGGCCCGGATAACCCCATCTGCATTGCCAATGGCATCTTTACCGGTACTCCTGTTCCGGTGGGTGGCAAATTTGGTATGGCTTCAAAATCCCCCCTGACTGGCTTCATTGGTGATTCGCTTTCAGGAAGTTGGTTTTCTATCGCTCTGAAGCGAGCAGGCTGGGACGGCATAGTGATCCACAATCAAAGCGATGATTGGGTCTACATCTTTGTTGATGATAACCGTGTCTCAATCCTGGATGCCAAGTGGTTGCTTGGCAAAGATACTTATGAAACAGAAGAAGCCATTCGCAATAAATTTGGTGATGACCAGATTCGTTCCTGCACGTTGGGACCTTCCGGCGAAAATATGGTTCGTTTTTCCAATGTAACCAACGACGGCCGCCAAGCTGGCCGTACTGGGCAAGGTGCAGTATGGGGTTCCAAGAAACTCAAAGCTCTCTCTGTTAGAGGCACATCCGGCGTTAGAGTCTTTGATCCCAAAACCCTCATGGACATGTCCTTTAATATTTCCAAAGAATCTCAGGGTAAGGATACTGAAAAATATCGTATTTTTGGTACTTCAACCAACATGCTATCGATGAATAAAATCGGCTTATTGCCTACTCGCAATTACCAACAAGGCGTTTTTGAAGGCGCACATCTGGTTTCTGGCGAATTTTTGGATGAGCACTACAAAGTTAAAGTAGTTGCCTGCGCTCAGTGCCCTATTGCCTGTGAGCAGATGTCTATGGTACGAACTGGTGAGTTTAAAGGTGCCATGACCGGCATTGAGTATGAAAGTCTTCAAGCAAACAGCTCCAATCTTGGCATTTCAGACATGTCAGCCTGCATAAAACTGGTTGATGTTTCAGATAGATCTGGCATGGACAGCATGAGCATGGGAGTGACTATTTCGTGGGCTATGGAAAGCTACGAGCGCGGCGTTCTGAAGAAAGAAGATTTCAAATGCGCAGAATTCCCCGACGGTATTGAGCTCAATTTTGGCAATGGAGAAGGAGCTGTGGCTGTCGCCGAGATGATCCGCGACCGCGAAGGTATTGGCAATCTCTTGGCTGAAGGTACACGCATCGCCTCGGCCAAAATCGACGAAGAACGCGGCACCAAATCCAGCCGTTGGGCTATGAATATTAAAGGATTGGAATGCCCGGGGTACGATGCCCGTGCCCTCAAGACCTTCTCCGTTGGCCTGGCTACTGGTACGCGCGGCGGCTGTCACAACCGTTCCGCAGCCTACGACCCAGATATCAAGGGAGAGACGGATCGCTTCACAGTTGATGAAACCCGTGGTGAAGTGGCTGCCCGTTCAGAAGAATACGCAGCCGTTTACGATACCTTGCCGCTCTGCAAGTTCATCCGCCGGTGCTTCACTGGCAAGGCAGATCGAGCAGGTGCCTGGCCGGCAATTGCTTCCCTAATTAATGCCACTACTGGTTGGAATTTTGATTATGACGCTGTGGATACCATTGGCATTCGTTCCCATGAAATGAAAAAAGCTTTCAATATTCGCGAGGGTTGGACATCCAAAGATGATGATCTGCCATGGCGTTGGAAAAACGAGGATTTTGCGGAAGGGGCCAGTGCTGGCACCCACGTTACTCAGGAAGAGCTTGACTATCTCAAGCTTATCTACTACAAAGCCAAGGGCTGGACAGAAGAAGGTTTGATACCTAAACAACACCTAATTGACCTCGGTATGGCCGACGTCGCTGAACAAATCGGAGTATAAGGAGCAGCATGGCACTGACGACAACCTCTAAACACGCCTATATCGATTGTGATCCAGCCAAATGTGTGGGCTGTCAACTTTGTGAGTACGTCTGTTCTCACAACAAAGTAGGTGAATACAACTCTTACCGCAGCCGCATCCGCACGGTGCGTGTGGATGAAGTACTGATTACCGCTATTGCCTGCCGCACGTGCGAGAACGCCCCATGCGTCATTGTTTGCCCACGCGACGCTCTTTCCCAGGATCCAAACACCGGGATTATCCATGTGAACGCAGTTAAATGTGATGGTTGCGCCTGGTGTGTGGAAGCCTGCGACTTTGGTGCCATTTCAATCAATCCTGCCACCAAAAACGCAGAAATGTGTGATCAGTGCGAAGGCCTTGAAGATGGCCCGCAATGTGTAAAGTGGTGCCCGAAAGAAGCCCTGATTTTGAACACCCCTGATCAGCGCTCTCAAAGAAAGCGCAAAGAACTGATTGAGGAGAGTTTTGTCATTCCAACCAAAGCCAAGGACCCCCGATGACAGAACAAAATATCGAAATCACATCCCAGGAACCTATCAACGAGGATGACCTGCGAATTGGCGTATATGTTTGCCATTGCGGGTCCAATATTGCAGGTGTTATTCCACCGGCTGAGGTAGTTGAATTTGCAGGTAAGTTGCCCGGTGTAGCCCATGCAGCCGAGACGATGTACGCTTGCGCTGATAGTGGCCAACGTCTCATCAAAGATGATATCAAGAAATACGGTCTCAACCGTGTGGTTGTTTCTGCCTGTTCGGTACGCATGCACGAACCTACTTTCCGTGCTTGTGTAGCTGAAGCCGGCATGAACCCCTTTCTTATGGAAATGGCCAATATTCGCGAGCAGTGCACATGGGCTCACGGTCACGACCGCGAAGGCGCTCTTGAAAAAGCTAAAGATTTAACCGCTTCAGCCATTTCCAAGGTGTCTTTCTTGCAGCCATTGGATATGATCAAGGTGCCAGTCTCCAAGAAAGCCCTGGTGATTGGTGGCGGTGTAGCAGGTATCAACGCCGCGCTCGATCTCGCTGAACAAAATATTCCCGTTGTACTCGTTGAAAAGGAAGCAACCATTGGAGGGGTCATGGCGCAGCTGAACAAGACCTTTCCAACGATGGACTGTAGTATATGAATTCTTGCACCAAAAATGGTTGACGCGGCGCGTCAGCCCCTCATTGAAGTCAAAGCATTTACTGAAGTTGAAAAAGTTGAAGGTTTCGTAGGCAATTTTAAGGTAACCCTTCGCGAAAAAGCCAAATATGTACGCGCGGATCGCTGTAATGGATGCGCGGCGTGTGCTAAAGTTTGCCCGGTGGAAGTACCAAATTCATTTGAGATGAATTTGGCTCCACGCAAGGCTGCTTATATCCCTATGAGCCAGAGCGTACCTCTGATCTATAACATTGACATGGATGCTTGCATCCACTGCTACAAGTGCGTGGAAGCTTGCGGCGCGCTTGAAGCCATTGATTTCAGCATGGAAGATAAACTCGTGGAGGAGGAAATTGGTGCTATTATCGTGGCTACTGGTTTCAGTCATTTTGATCCATCAGTCATGGCTGAATACGGCTTTGGGCGCTTCCCCAACGTGATCACTTCCATGGAGATGGAACGCATAAATAACTCAGCTGGTCCCACCCACGGCGCTCTCATTCGTCCCAGCGACGGAAAAGCACCAAAAAACCTGGCCTTTATCAATTGTGTTGGTTCCAGGGACAAACGCTACGTTTCATCCTGCTCAAATTTCTGCTGTATGTATTCAATCAAGAATGCCATTCTAGCCAAGCAGATGCACCCCGATACAGAAATCACGGTCTATTACATCGATATTCGTACGCCTTCCAAGGGGTACGAGGAGTTTTATGACCGGGCTCGCGAGATGGGTATCCGTTTTGTTCAGGGTAGACCAGCTATGATCACTGAAGACCCGGACACACACAATCTCACAGTCCATGGAGAAGATACCATGCTCGGCCAGGTCATATCCAGAGAGTACGACATGGTTATGCTCAATCAGGCTGCCATTCCGCAACCGGATCAGAACCACATGAGTTCGGTCCTCAATGTGGCCCAATCACCTGGCGGCTGGTTCATGGAATATCACCCCAAGCTACGACCTATGGACAGCCCAACAGATGGAATATTCTTTGCTGGCGCTTGCCAGGGACCCAAAGACATCCCTGCCAGTGTTGCCCAGGGTTCAGCTGCGGCCGCGCGTGCCTCACGCATCCTGCATTCGCCCCAGTGGCAAATTGAACCAACAGTCGCAGTTGTTTGGCCGGAGAAGTGCCTGAGTGCGCAGGGCAAAGCCTGCGGCATGTGTGAACGCGCCTGCCCGTATGGTGCTGTGGACTACACCCAGGGCAAGGCCCCAACCATCATCACCGCCAAGTGCCATGGCTGCGGTGGATGCGTTGCTGAATGTCCAACTGATACGATTACACAACTGCATTACACCGATGCTGAGATCATTTCTCAAATTCGTACATTGCTCGCTACTGAGCCAGAAAAGAAAATTTTGGCTTTGCGCTGTCACTGGTGTTCTTACGGCGGTGCTGACCTGGCTGGTACCAGTCATTTCGAATACAGCGCCAATGAACGCGGCATCAAAGTAATGTGCTCTGCCCGTATGGACTCCGACTTCATCTATGAAGCTTATCGTTTGGGCGCAGGTGCCGTTCTCTACTCAGGTTGCCACCCTCAAGACTGCCACTACATCACAGGGCAAATAGTCGGTGCCAAACGTGCTACACGCTTGCAGGGTATGTTCGATCGCATGGGTATGTCCCCCGGTCGCTTCCGTGTTGAGTGGATTAGTGCAGCGGAAGGTGATAAATATGCCCGTGTCATCAACGAAATGCAGGCCACACTTGATGAATTGGGCCCTGAAAAACTGCACGATGAAATTGAACGTATGCGTCCGGATATGGCCAAGCGTATTACGAAACTTCCCAATATTCCGCACGTTCAGCAAGCTTTCAACCGCGCGGATGCATTCCAAAGCATTATGCTCAACGAGGTAAAGGCCAAATGAGCGAACCGACACTCAGGAATACCTTATCCCAACGCGTCAAAGACACTCCCGGAGGGGAACATCTTCTGATGTGCTATTCCTGCGGCACATGCGTTAGTAAATGCATGATCCAGGAAAAGACGAACCCAAATTACAATCCCCGTCGTCTCATTCGCGAAGCTGTTTTTGACGAAGATGCATTAGCCTTTGCCGATGATACAACCTGGCAATGTACCGCTTGCGACATCTGCTACCCTGCCTGCCCGCAGAAAATCCACATTTCCGGTGTAATTAACGCGGTCAAACAGGCAGCCCTGGATGCTGGCATCAAAACCCCCACTCAAACAGCTCAAGTGGATGGCCAGACCTGCATTGCCTGCGGTCTTTGTGTGGAAGTCTGCCCTTACGAAGCCATCACTATTAAAGTCATGCGTGTTCCAAATCGAGGCATGATCCCAATCGCAGAAGTGGATTCTGGTAAGTGTATGGCTTGCGGGCTTTGTTCCGCAGTCTGCAAATCCACATCCATCCGACAAACCAACGAATTCACAGACCAGGCCTTGATGGATAACCTCTGGGGCTATCTCTCGAAAGGTGGTCTTGAATGATAGATCAGAAACCAAATATCGTTCTTTTTCAGTGTCAATGGTGCCTTTACGCCAAGAAAGACCAGGATTGGGTTGACAACAACCTGCCTGAGAATATTCACCTTGTAAAAACGTCCTGTACGGGGCGTATCAACCCCCTTTTTGTGCTTAACGCCATCCAGGGAGGTGCTGATGGTGTCATGATTAGCGGTTGTAAACCCGAACTCTGCCACTTCAAAGAAGGCAATCTTGGCGCACGGCGTCAGTTGTCAGAGTTCCATAACCTCCTCAGCCACATTGGTTTTGACCATTCCCGCATCCGTTTTGTTTGGATGGACCTGCAGGATACAGGCCGCATTCAAAAGGAATTGTCTGCCTTTGAAAAGGACTTAACAGATCTAGGGATGAGCGAAGTACTGGTCACTCGTAAACCAGGCTTTGAAGGAGGCATGCATGATTGATCTTGAATTGAAACTCAAGGCAGAAGCAAAACGCCTTCTTGACGAGCACCTTGTGGATGTCTTCATCGGCTTCCGCAAGGAAAACGCTCCATTACATCCGCAGCCAGCCTTCTTTACAAAATCCGATCAACTCGAAGACTTTGTTTACAACAATCTTTGTCAAAACAACCTCGCCAAGTTTCTGACCCGTTATCCACATGAAACCAAAATTGGGATGATTGTACGCGGTTGTGAAAATCGTTCTGTCAATCACCTGATTGTTGAACGCCAGCATCCACGTGAGAACATTATCATGCTTGGCGTGCCTTGCACTGGCATCTATGACTGGCGCAAGATCACCCAGCGTTGTGGCGAAGAAATTTCAGACGTCGAGATGACCCCTGAAAAAATCACGGTTAACACCAGCAAAGGCGTCTTTGAGTTTGAACCCAAAGAGTTGTTGCACGTTTCTTGTGCGCGCTGTTCCCAGCCCAATCCCATCAGTGCCGATCTCGTTATCGGAGACCCGGTTCCAGCTAAAGACCCCGCCCGAGCAAAACGCCAGGTGGAAACCTTTGCTGGCATGACCTCAAAGGCGCGTTACGATTGGTTTACCCATGAAGCCGAACGCTGCATCCGTTGTTACGCTTGCCGCGAAGCCTGCCCGATGTGCTACTGTGCTGAATGTTTCGTGGATCATGGTGCTCCGCGCTGGACGGAGAGCATGGTCAGCAAAGCCGGTATGCAAACCTGGCACATCATTCGAGCCTTCCACCAGACTGGTCGCTGTGTGGATTGTGGAGCTTGCGAACGTGCCTGCCCCATGGACATCCGCATGACCTATCTTACTGAAAAACTAAATACCGACATGGAAAAAGAATACCAATTCGTTTGCGGCATGGATGACAAAACCCAGCCGCCCTTTGCGGCCTTCTCCATGGACGACAAGACGCGCTTTGTGGTCTGAGGAAATAATCATGAACTATATACTCTCCCGTACTGACATCCCCAAAGTGCTCGAAAAGTGGTCACAGGATTACCAGGTAATTGCTGCACAAAAATATTCAAATTTTTCGGCTTTTCTGCCCTATGAGGGTAAGGCTGAACAACTCTGCCTGGAATATCCGCACAACACCCGCTACCCACCAAAATCCCATTTTCTCCCGCAATCTGAGGAGCTTCTCAGGTATACCAAAGACGGTCAGGCCACTGAACCAGCGCTGGATACCAAACCAAAATTGATTTTTGGGATGCATGCCTGTGACACCCGCGCTATGACCCTCCTTGACACTGTTTTTGATACCCAAGAGTACCAGGATCCTTTCTGGAAAGCTCGCCGCGATTCTACAGCGATTATCACCCTGGGCTGTGATGAACCCTGCTCGACTTGCTTCTGTACAACGGTCGGAGGGGGACCCTTCAATCGCGAAGGTTCAGACATTATGATGACCGATATCGGCGAAGCCTTCCACCTGGAAGCCCTGACCCCTAAAGGTGAAGAACTTTGCAAAGGTTTACCCCTTGCGAACGAAGAAGAAGATCATAAGGCTGCAGAACTACAGAACCATGCAACGAATAGCATGCCAAAAGCCTTTGAAACTGAAGGTCTTAAAGCTGCCCTCGACGCAAACTTCGAAAGTAGCTACTGGGAAGAAGTTCAGCGTTCCTGCCTGGGATGTGGCGTTTGTACCTTCCTTTGCCCAACCTGCTTCTGCTTTGACATCGCTGATGAGGCTGCTCGCTCAAAACGCTACCGTAACTGGGATACCTGCATGTTCTCGGTTTATTCCCGGGAAGCTTCAGGCCACAATCCCAGGCCAAGCCGTAAAGAACGCACTCGACAACGCCTGATGCATAAGTACAGTTACTGGATTGATCAAATTGACCAGATTGGCTGTACGGGTTGCGGTCGCTGCGTGCGCTATTGTCCGGTTGGATTAGACATACGCGCTATGTTGCGTGAAGCTGGCAAACTTCCTGTGGAGGTGACCCATGCATAACAACCTATCAAGCCCTTACACCCCCATCCCAATGCACCTGATGCGCTCCTACCCCGAGTCAGTGGATGGCATACTTCGTAGCATTGAACTTGGCTTTGACAATTCAGAGGATTGTCGAAGCTTCTATAAAGCTTACAATCCTGGCCAATTCTGCCAGATTTCCATATTTGGCAAAGGTGAATCCGCTATCGGCATCGCAAATGCGTCATGGGAAGGCGAATTTGTGCGTTTCACCATCCAACGCATGGGTGTTGTGACCACTGCCCTCCACCAAATGAAAATTGGCGAACCGGTTGGCATTCGCGGCCCTCTTGGCAATGGTTTCCCGCTTGAACAGTGGAAAGGCAAAAACCTAATCTTCATCGGTGGCGGCTCCGCATTCTCAACACTATACGCAACTGTGATGCAAATTACAGGGTCTCGCCTGAAAAATGATTACGGCCAAATTTCTGTAATTTACGGAACACGTAGTTCAGGCCATGCTCTTTACAAAGAAAGCCTGAAGCTTTGGCATGAAAACCACGAAATCGCTCTCTTCCAGACCATTGATAACCCTGAACCTAATTGGCCTTACATGGTAGGTTTTGTTCCTGACACAGTTCGTACAGTAAAACCCAATCCGAATAATGCTGTAGCCATTGTTTGTGGGCCACCCATTATGACCAAATTTACCTTACCAATTCTTGAGGATCTTGGCTTCAAACCGGAAGACATTTATACCTCACTTGAGAAACGCATGAAGTGCGGTATTGGAAAATGCGGTCGCTGCAACATTGGCTCTAAATACGTCTGCAAAGATGGTCCGGTCTTCAGTCTGGCTGAACTACACACATTACCAAACGAGCTTTAGGAGTATTGATGACAGGTAGAGGTATAGCTCAAAAAACTAAAAACGACCACGAAATGACCATCCACCGTGGAATGATTACCCGCGATTATTGGATGAAATGGAATTTCACCAAGTGTGTTGGCTGTGAGATCTGTTCTGTGGTCTGCCCCAAGGGTGCTCTTACCCATGTGGACGCGGTTCTGGAAGATGGCCACATGGTCAAAAAACAATCGGTGGATGTAGATGAAACCAAGTGCGTAAATTGTGGCACCTGTGTAGTTGCCTGCCCCACTCATGCGATATCCATTACCATCAATGGAAAAAAGGAAATACCGGTCGTTGAATACGAAGCTTTCCCAAAATTTATTGACAAGACCGTTTTCCACAAGGAATTCTTCGATTTCAGATTAAAGGATTTTGTCATTGATAACTGCTCGGTAGATGTAATTTCCTACGATGAAAAGCGCGATACCATGCGGGTGGATTTTGAGAATTGCATCCATTGCCGCCAATGTGAAATTGCCAGTGACGGTGCTTTCGAAGTCCATCAGGCTTGGGAAGGTTCAGTAGAATTGCATAAGGAACGCTGCTTGCCTGGCTGTGTAGCCTGTACTGAGATTTGCCCCACCAGTGCCCTACATCTCAATAACGATGGGGAAGTGACCTTGGCGGATTACTTCTGTATCAAGTGCGGCGCTTGTATGCAAATCTGCCCGATTAAGCCCAGATACGAGGAAAAAGCATTCGAATTTGATTCCAACGGCGTGCATGTCAAGCGCACTTATCTGGAACTCGCAAACCCGGATGAACTGGCTGTTAAGGTCGAGCGCTGGCGAGTGAATCACAGTCCGGTCTCGAGTGCCTCGTGGGTTGAAGCCTTGCGTAAACTTTCTGATGATAAGGCCAAATCAGTTGAAATCGATCGCAAACGAGCCCTCAAACGCGCTGACCTTATCATGGCTTTGCGCGGTTCAGTAGTCAACCCAGATGCGCCTGCTATTCCCAACAAACCCAGGAAATAACTTGACCCAAAGAGTTCAGTAGATCTGAACTCTTTTTCTTGTATATAATTATTGCATGGTAAAGGAGATTGCCATGCAATACGTGTTGATTATCCCTGTCATCATCTTAGTCTTGTCATTCCTGCTAACTGAAGATGTCATTATGGGTATCTTCATGAAAAGGTTGTCCGTTGATACATCTGCAGAGGGAATCAGAAAAATCACCGACAAACTAAAAGAAGCTGGAATTCGTCACCAAGTCGTCACCGTCAAAAGTGGCGGGTCGGTAGGGTCATTTGTAGACGCTCGAGCCTATGCCAAATCAAATGTTGCCATGTACAAATTCGGTAAAAAACCTGGCATGGTTTACTACGTCTACGTCAGCAGGAAGAATTACCAAAAAGCTAAAGGTCTGATAGCTCAAGGTTGAGCCACACTTGTCAGGCAAACTATCAAAATTACTGGATTATTAAGTGTATCTGAGAGTTGGCTCTGAACCGAACCCATATTTGGAGATGAAATCAAACGATAATCCCGTTGGTCGATAATACTCAGGGTTGCGCTCTCCAGGTTCAAAAATCAGCACTCTGGCTTTAGAGCGAATACGTCCAAATTCACTCATATCCGGTGTGGAGCTAATCAAATTCCGAAAAGTTCCGGAGTTTAAATAGTATTTTTCGTGATCCCCTTCGACCTGAACTAACTCCACAACTGGAAAGTGTGTATGCCCACTGACGATACATTGGATGGATGATTTGCCTGATTGTAAGCACTCTTCCTTGCTTACCATCGCTATCGGAGAGCCAAGTTTGGATTTGTTTGAGACAGGCAGAACCAAAGCCCTACCCAATCCGTATGGAAGTCCATATCTCCAGGGTCTAAGTTTAAGAAGCAAGCCAAAAATTTGTGCCATTACTCCGCTGGCACCACTGAACTTTTTGAGGTAATAGTCAATGTTTTCAATTGCTGCGAACTCATTCAACAAACGAATAAAAACAGGCTCAGTCAACTTCCAGACGTCGGCCTTTGAAAGCCCGGGCGTGGAGAAAAGGAAATTCATCAAGGCGTTTCCTGGCCTTACGTTATCAAATTCAATCAAACGGCGATAAATCAACCCCAAATCCGGCATGCCCACGATGTTCTCATCCGAATAGAACTCTCTGAAGATAAGGGGTAATTTGGCAGCAAATTCGCAAGTGATAACATCTCCCAGCACAGGCTTGCCATACTCCTCGGGCTCGATGAAAGTAGGAATGGAGCTTGACAGCTTGTAAGACACGTTGAAATTGGCTGGGTCATACTCATGCCCATGCCGCACCAGCACGCGATCCTCGTTGTTCGTCCTTAAAATGAATTGATGCTCAAAAGGAAGGTCGCTCTTGGGTATGCCCAACTCAACCTGTGTCAAGTGCCTTATCAAGAGAGAGCTGTTCAACAAGCGGTCATGATTTCCAGGGATGTAGTGGATATTGACAGGAACATCTGCTTTTTCCTGCAGCGTTCGGAAAATATCCAGCGTTTCTGCCACGTAAGGGTCACGGCAAATCCCAAGCATAATCTTTAATAGTATTTTTTCAAAACGGCCATTAGCTTCAACGTCTTTACAGTCAATGTAAGGCCTCAACTCGTCTTTCAACCACAAGCTATTACGATTAATTTCAAAAATATCACCCGCCAGTACCAAATCGATGTGTTTGATATTGTTATCGTGCACCAGGTCAATGATTTCGGAAAAGTATGCCTTATAAACCGATGGTGGCAAATTGTGGTTAATCTTGATTTTTCCAAGTTGATAAGATTGGTTTTCAGTAAAATGCAGGTCAGACATGACGATGAGCATCTTAGAAGGTCTCCTTTTGTTGAGTCAACATCGCCATCATTTTACTTGCTATGGTGTGGGTAGTTCCAGTTTGAAAGCTCCCCCAGCATTTGATCCAAGGATGAGCAAACCATCATCAGTAAATAATGCTGAGGTATAGATTAGGTTTTGGTCCAAACCTTCAATTTTTTGCCAAGTTATGCCAAGGTTCAGGCTATACCAGGCCATACCTTCTCCTGTGGCCACCAGTCTTGTCCCTTTCTGGTTAGAGAAAACCCCTGTCACCATGCCTTCAGATTCCAGAAGGATCTGCCATTCACCTGAAATCTTCTCAAGACGATAAATACCGTTGGCACCTGATGCGTAATACTCTCCATCTGGTGTAATGAACAGGTCGGTTAATTCCTGTTTATGCAAACCATTGGCTAATTCCAGCCAACCAAATTCTGTTTGAGTGTAAACCGAGCATGCTTCATCTCCGGTGCAAGCCGCCACAAAAGCCTGGCTGCCATCATGGCTGAAGCTAATATCAGCAATGCGTTGACCTTCAAACCCCACTTGCCGCCAGTCGGACCCCTCATTAACCCAAAGCCCATCGCCGGCTGTGCCGGCATAGAGCTGCCCCACCTTGTTCACCAATCGGGTAACAGGTGTATTGCCTGGTAAAACGCCACCTTTTTGCAGGCTGGGCAGGGTTTTCTGATTGGAGCTCAACATTGCGCCTGCCAGTGGTTTATCAACCAAAAAAGTCTTTGAGCTGTAATCAAGATAGGCCTCAAGGTTGGGCGTCGCCACTTTGGGCATGTTGAGGCTCTGCCAGTTTGTTCCATCAAATTGGTAAACACCAGTATCGGCAAGTGCGTAAAGTTGACCATCCAAGTCGTATACTGAGGTTACATTCGTCGAGTCCAAGCCATTGTTTAGTTCCTCCCAACTTTCACCATCGTCAGAAGTGGTCATGATCCCCTGACCATAAACCGCGGCAATGACCTCCCCGGGCAATTGAGAGCTGGTAGTCAAGCTGGCGATATTTGAAGCAATAATACCCGTCCCTGCCAAGGTCCACGTAATTCCATTATTTGTTGAGATAAATAATCCGGCCCCATGTGTCCCAGCAAACCAACGTTGGGGGATTGTGTTCGAGACAGCGATGTCATAGGCCATTTTGACGGTGTTTTGCAGGTTAGTCAAATTCCAATTTCTACCATTGTTATCTGAATAAACAACGCCATGAGAAAGTGTGGCCACCAACACCCTTTGGCGATCTTGGGCAAGCGGGCCGAGATAGATTTCTAAAGCTTCTACATTTGCCAGTCCTGTCGGTGACCAAGTCTCCCCCTGATTATCGCTGATAAAGATGGTTGTCTCTTTTGCAAACCCGGTGTAGCTGCGTCCAGAAAGTGTATCAAATGCCACTGAACGAGATGTTCCATTACCAATATATGATGGGTAAAATGAAGCTGCATAATTGACGCTACGGTATAGGCCATGCTCGTGAAAAGGTAAGTAAACAATATTACTGTTCCAGGGGCTGACTTCCACATCGTACCAATAATCTGCGCAACTATTGTTGAAGTTACTCCTCAGCAAAAGCGTCCATGTAATTCCCCAATCTTCGCTTCGAAAGAATTCACCACACAGGTTCGCGTTGACCCTGGTGACAACATACACAACATTAGGGCGATTAGGATCAGAAGCAATTCCATAAACCACATTCGTACCAAACGCTTCACCAACTTTTGTCCACGTTTCTCCATAATTAATTGAACGGTAAAGGCCAGCGCTATGCGTGCCCGCAAAAACAATATTACGTGCGCTTGGGATCAAACCTAAGGATTGTATGGCGGCATTAGCCGGCATACCAGTTCCGCTTCTAAACCAGGTGTTTCCGCCATCCACAGTTTTAAGGACTCCGCCTCCAAAAGAGCCAGCATAAACCATTTTCTGGTCTACTGGATCAACCAAGACTGAGGTGATACTGCCACCTACTGGTCCGATAGGTACAGGAGGTGGTGGGGCTTTAGAAACTATGGGAAGGTATTGTCTGAATTCCACATCTGCTGGCGGCGTCTGAGAAGGTTCATCTTCATACAAGGCAGCCGCCTGAATAGGGTTTTCAATCCAGGAAAAAGAAAACACAAGAAAAAAAAGTCCAGCAACGACTGAAAGTATTAAAGCTTTGTGTAAATATTTCACGTCGCTCTTCCTCCCAGCCTCAAGGCTGCACTTAACATGCCATGGCTAAAGCAACCTTTGCAGAGCGTTCAGGCAATGCCCGACCGCTTCATCATCCACGTCGTGATGGGTAACAAATCGCAACTCATTCTTGCCAGATTCATTCACCAATACCCCAAGGTTGCGTAATTGTTCGCGCAATTCTCGGCTCGAAAAACGGGAATCTTCCTTCACATTGACAAAAACCATGTTTGTGTGAGGTGAACCTTTCGCCAGACTCAAACCCCGGAGGCCTGCAATACCTTCGGCCAGCCTGATTGCCCTCTGATGGTCTTCCGCCAACCGTTCGATCATGTGGTCCAATGCATAGATTCCAGCAGCTGCTAATATACCTGCTTGGCGCATGCCCCCACCCACAATTTTCCGCAACCTGCGTGCTTGTTCAATAAATTCATGTGTACCGCAAAGTATGGAACCAACCGGGCAACACAGACCTTTTGTCAGACAAAATGTGACTGAATCAGCCTTCCTCACAAGGTCAAAAGGCGCTACACCCAGTTTTACAGCTGCATTAAACATTCTCGCTCCATCAATGTGGAAAACCAAATTATGCTTCTGTGCAAATGCAGCCACTTCATTTGTGTATTCAACTGATAGCGCAACCGCTCCGCAAGAATTTTGGGTGTTTTCAATAACAACCATGCGTGAGGGGGGCTCGTGAATGTCATCAGATCGTAGAGCTCCCTCTAGATCTTCGAGTTTAAGCGTACCATCGGGTTGGTTCGGAACAGTATGAATCACCACACCACCCAATACGGATACACCGCCTGCTTCATGGAGGAAAGTATGGGCTTTCTCACCCATAATCACTTCATCCCCACGTTGACAGTAAGCCAAGACGGCCAGCAAATTGCCCATGGTTCCGGATGTGATGAAAAGGGCATCTTCTTTGCCCAGAAGTTGGGCTGATTTCTCTTGCAAAATATTTACTGTCGGATCATCTCGATACACATCATCACCAACTTCAGCTTCTGCCATCAATTGGCGCATGGCTTTGGTTGGCTTTGTTACCGTATCAGAACGAAAGTCGTAGATTTTTTCTGCCATCATTCACCTTCCAGTTGTGTCAAAACGTCCTCAAGCTCCCTCGGCAAAGGGGCCACAAATTCGCGTATCTTCCCATCCAGCATTTCAATCCTAAGTTTTTGGGCATGGAGAAAGAACCGTTTTCCAGGGATCGAAGATTTCCTGCGTCCATAAATTTTGTCCCCAGCAACAGGAGTGCCCAGGTAAGACAGATGCACCCGAATTTGATGGGTGCGGCCAGTCAAGGGTTTTACCTCAAGCAAAGTATGGTTTTCAAAGTTTTTAATTGTTGCGTATTCGCTGATGGCTCTGCGCCCTTCGCCCTCATAAGCAACTGCCATCTTTTGACGGAAATATTCATCGCGGTGGATGTTGGCCTCAATCCTACCGGTGGAGGTCGGTGGAACTCCATCCACAAGGGCAATGTATGTTTTTTCTGTTTTTCGGCTCTTAAACTGTCTCACCAAATGAAGATAAGCCTCTTCATTCTTCGCAAGAATGATTACACCTGAGGTGTCCTTATCCAAACGATGAACCACTCCCGGTCTATTTTGCTCCCCTACATCCTTGATGGTTGGGCAATGAGCAATTGCGGCATTTACAAGAGTGCCTGTCAAGTTTCCTGCTCCTGGGTGAACGACCATTCCAGAAGGTTTATTGACAACCAATACAAAATCATCTTCGTAAAGGATATCAAGTGATCTTTCTTCCCCAAGAAGCTCTTCAGTAACTTGATCAGGGATCTCTACTTCAATCAGATCACCAACACTTAGCCGGAAGGCTGTTTTGGTCTTTACCTGTCCGTTTACATGTACTTTGCCATCAACAATGAAACCCTGAACTTGTACGCGTGAAAAATTTTCCAACGAATCCGACAGAAATTTATCAAGGCGCGGGGCCTCATCTCCTAAACAGGCAAAATCGCGAATCTCAGGCATCCTCATCCTTTAGCTCAGTCGCGTCTTCAGAGCTCGGTTTCTTGTGTTTGGCTTCAAACAAGAGTGCCAACACCATGATTCCAACACCGACAGTAACAGCAGAATCTCCCACATTGAAAATCGGAAATCGCCCTAATGAAAGGAAGTCGGTTACGTACCCTTGCGTAATACGGTCAATTAAATTGCCGATCGCTCCGCCTATCGCCAGGGATAAACCAATCTGAATAGGCAGATTGGATTCTTTCATTGAAAAGTAATACCAATTCAAGACAAGAATAATAATACTGGTCAGGAACATCAGAATGAGGTTTGCATTCTGAAAAATTCCAAAGGCTGCCCCTGTGTTTTTCCAGTGCAGGATCTGTAAAAAATCGCCCAAAAATTTAACTGGCGAAATGCTTCCGCCAATCGGAATGGTTCTTTCGACAAGTGTTTTTGTCCATTGATCAAAAAATACGATCACTGCAACAATAGGAAGAATCAAAAGAATCTTTTTTGAATTTTGGTTCACCGATCCTCCCCGTACAAAGCAGGTTTACGAATGAAGAGTGACAGCTTATTGCCATCAAATTCATCATCCTGCTGCACCCAATGGTCATCGCCTTGGCCTGCTTCCAACTTGAGGGCTAAGGTTTCGTTCATAATAAAATCGCGGTGGGCTTCAATAGCATCACCAAGATCTTCAGTTGCCTGGTAACGTATCCAGATACGATCAGAAATTTCGAAACCAGCGTCCTTGCGAAGCGATTGGACATGCCGGACAAATTCACGGGAGAGACCCTCAAGTGTCAACTCCCTTGTCAATGTCGTATCCAGGGCTGCCAGGTAAGGGCCATCAGATGCCACAGAGAAACCAGTCTGCGATTCAGAATGCACTTCCACTTCTTCAGGCAAAATTTCATAGTAGTTGCCATCCACATGTACAACAAGGTTTAAACCCTCCAGCAAGCGTTTCGCATTTTCTTCAGATGGCAAATCCATGATTGCCTGGCGAATTTTAGGAGCCAATCCTTTATATTTTTGTCCCAGTTGTTTGGGTAGTGGGTTGATACGATAGCTTACTGCTTCGTTGGCATTATTTAGAAGCCGAACTTTTTTAACGTTAAGTTCATCAGTTAAAAGGTCAGAATACTTGCTTACAACTTCTGTCTCTTCCGCTGTTCCCAAAGCAAATGCCACTTCACCTAAAGGTTGACGCACTTTCACACTGGACTTGTTCCGGGCAGCATGACCAAGTGAAGATAATTGCATGACCACGGACATTTCCTTAACCAGCTTCTCATCCAATAAATCTTCATCAACTTTGGGCCAATCAGCAAGATGAACTGATTCAGGTGCAGTAGTATCGAAAGAACGTACCAGGTTTTGATAGAGCTCTTCAGCAAAGAAAGGCATCGCTGGAGCCAACAAAAGAGAAAGGGTCTTTAATGCTGTGTAGAGAGTATCGTAAGCTGCAGCTTTATCTGCATCAGATTCGCTTTTCCAGAAACGTCTGCGTGATCTCCGCAGGTACCAATTGGATAGATTATCAACAAAAACGGTAATTGGCCTGGTTGCCCCGGTTACGTCGTAATTTTCATAGGCCTGAGTGACATCTTTCACCAACTGATTGAGCGTTGCCAGCAACCAGTCATCCAGGTCACTATACTTTGGGATGAAGGCATTATCGGGGGTCCATCCATCCAAATTGGCATAGGTAACAAAGAACGAATACGTATTCCACAATGGCAACATAAAAGTTCGCACAACCTCGCCTACCAAATCAACACTAAATAGGCGTGAGTTTGCGGGCGGGCTGGCAGTTACCATGTACCAGCGAATAGCATCAGCACCATGTGCATTAATCACTTCCCAGGGGTCAACAATGTTGCCAAGATGTTTGGACATCTTTTTGCCTTCCCCATCCAGGATATGCCCATAACAGATTACATTCTTAAATGGTGCTTCATCAAATACCAATGTATTGACTGCCAGTAAGGAATAAAACCAACCGCGAGTTTGGTCAATGGCCTCACAAATAAAATCAGCTGGGAATTGGTGTTTGAAATCTGCTTGATTTTCAAAGGGATAGTGCCACTGCGCTGAAGGCATTGAGCCGGAATCAAACCAGACATCAATCAGTTCCCTGACACGCTGCATGACACCTGACTTGCACGATGGACATGAAAAAGTCACCTCATCTACCTGAGGACGGTGCAAGTCCATTCTGTGCAGGTCTCTACCAGCCAGTTCGCTTAGTTCATCATAAGAGCCAACGCATAGTTGTTTGTGACAGCTCTGACATTCCCACACGGGAAGTGGCGTTCCCCAAAAGCGGTTACGGCCTAAAGCCCAGTCAACATTATTTTCAAGCCAGTTACCAAAACGGCCATTCTTTATGTTTTCAGGAATCCAATTTATTCCCTGATTAAGTTCAACCAAACGTTCTTTCTTTGCGCTGGTTCGGATGAACCAACTTGGCCGGGCCATATAAAGCAAGGGTGTATCGCAGCGCCAACAGAAAGGATAGGTATGCGTCATCCTGCCGGACTTATAAAGCAATCCACGCCGCCTTAAGTCTTCGGTGATGTCTGGGTCCGCGTCCTTGACAAATACGCCTGCCCAGGCTCCAATCTCACGCTTAAATTTTCCTTCATCGTTGATCGTCATGAGGAAGGGCAGGTCATTTACCTGAGCGGTTGTATAGTCATCTGCACCAAAAGCCGGGGCTGTGTGAACCAATCCAGTACCATCAGTGGTTGTAACGTAATCCGCCAAAACGATGTAATGACCCTCTTTTTCAAAAGGTAGGAACTTGTAAAGCGGGTTGTATTTTTTCCCTTTCAAATGCTTACCCTTGAAGGTTTTGAGCACTTTCATGGGAGTTTCGCCAAATACAGCTGGGAGTAAATCTTTGGCAAGTATTAGTTTTTCGTCTTCCACGCCGTCTTCCCGGGTAACCAGAACATAATCAACATCCGGGTGCGCAGCTATGGCTACATTAGCTGGTAAGGTCCAGGGTGTCGTTGTCCAAACCAAGAAGTAAGTACCAGGTTCATCGACTAAAGGGAAGCGAACATAAACAGATGGGTCATCAGCATCCTGGTAACCCTGAGCCACTTCATGGTCTGAGAGAGGCGTGCCACAACGTGGGCAATAAGGCACGATTTTGTGGCCTTGATAAAGCAAATCTTTATCCCATATTTGTTTGAGCAACCACCAGACCGATTCGATGTATTCATTTTTAAACGTAATATACGCGCGGTCAAAATCCACCCAATAACCAATGCGTTCGGTCATCTTTTCCCACTCGAGGATGCGGCTCATGGCCGATTCCTTACAAAGCTCGTTAAACTTCGCAATACCAAATTCCTCAATCTGGGCCTTATTTGTGAAACCGAGCTTCCGTTCAACTTCGATTTCAACGGGCAGTCCGTGTGTGTCCCATCCACCGCGCCGGTCAACGTAGTAGCCCTGCATGGTTTTGTACCTTGGGAACATATCCTTATAAACCCGCCCGATCACGTGGTGAATGCCTGGTTTCCCGTTTGCAGTTGGAGGACCTTCGTGCATCACAAAAGGTTTGCGATCTCGGCGAAGATCGGAGGATTTTTTGAAGATTTGATTTTCGTTCCAAAACTTAATCTTGCCCTCTTCGAGTGAATTGGCGTTAAATTTCGGTGTTACTGGTTTAAACATTCTGCCTCTTTTCTCCCGTAACCTGGGAGTTTAAAATAAAAACCCGTCCATATCAGGGACGAGTTTATGCTCGCGGTACCACCCTGGTTCCCGTTTCAACGGGCTCTCAGTTAGCTTTTCAGCATTTGCGCCTCTATCGGTGCGCCACCGGCTCGCTTAATGATGTGATTTCAGCTCGCTGCTCCAGAGTGATATTCAATCAACATGCTGGCCTGGTTCCACTGATTCAGGCTCCCTGTGCTGCAGAGGTTTATTTACTCTTCTCTTTCAATGCGTCGCCACAATTATGCCATATTTTTGGCATCCGTTTATTGATTATGCAAGAACAAAACAAGTTGTGATTTAAAGATTGGGAAAAAGAACTGGGTGCCTAGAGGGGGTCGAACCCTCAACATCTTCATCCACAGTGAAGTACTCTGCCATTGAGCTATAGGCACCATGTAGGCGCATATTTTAGCACAGCGAGTTTACCGCTGCAAGCGAATTTTCAAGCTTTCAGCAGAAATTCAACCAGTTCATTCGTTGGTATGCTGGTTTGCTCATGCGTCTGCAGATCTTTAACTACCACTTCACCCTTGGCAAGTTCATCAGGTCCTAACACAATAGCTTTCGAAGCGAAAATTCGGTCGGCGTACTTCAGTTGCTTACCCAGTTTTTCACTACCAAGCGCTGTCACAACCTTAATCCCTGCATTTCGTAATAAAGAAGCTACGTGTAGTGACTCAGCTTGTGTGCTGGGGTCAAAAATTGATACAAATATCGTTTTTGATTCCGAACTCATCTCAGGGATCAAGCCAAAATGTTCGAGTACTATCTGGATAACTACATCTCCCATGGCAAAGCCTACACCGGGCAAAGGATCCCCTCCCACATCCCCCACCAGATTCCCATAATGACCTCCGCCAAGTATGGCGCGGAATTCTCGATTCTTATCATGTGCTTCGAAGACGATGCCAGTGTAATAATCCAGTCCTCGAATAATTCGAGGGTCATATTCAAGGTATTCCTCCTGGCCCATCTCACGAATTAGAGTAACAAACTTGACGAGTTTTTCAGACTTTTGCCATAAACTTTCATCTGCCAAGAGTTTCTTTAAAGCAACCAATTGTTCTGAACTTAATCCCAATTCAACGGCCTTTTCATCCCAAACTTCAATCGGCAGTTTATCGACACGATCGACCAATTTCAGCAGACCGCTTTTACTGGCTGGGTCGATACCCAGATCCGAAAAAGCCTGATCCATGAGTTCGCGATCGTTGTATCGCAGTTTTACTTGTTCAGGGCTCAAGCCAATATTGCGCATGAAGCTGCAAGCTACAGCCACTAGTTCAGCATCCGCCTCCACACTATCTGAGCCAATCAAATCTATATTCCACTGGAAAAACTCGCGAGTGCGCCCTCGTTGAGGCCTCTCGTACCTCCAAAATGGTCCATAAGACCACCAACGCACAGGTAAGTTCAATTCATTCTGTTTTTCCGCGATCATCCTTGCAAGGCTTGGTGTCAATTCCGGCCTGAGTGTAATTTGATCGCCACCACGGTCGTTAAAAACAAAAGACTGTTCTTTAACCAATTCTTCCCCGGATTTTGCGGCGTAAAGTTCCAGGGTTTCAAGGCATGGCCCATCATAATGTTGGTAACCAAAGGATTCGGATACTTTTTTTAAGCAGTTGTAAATCCACTGCCGTTTTGCCATTTCTTCAGGGTAAAAATCCCGGGTACCCTTGACACTGCGAACAATCTTAGCCATACAATCCTCGTGATTCTTAAGATACTGGGTTAGTATAACATGTCCATTTTAGGATAGAATTAGTTTCAGGTTCGAGACTAACGAGGAATACATGAACATTGCTGAAATCATTTCGTACGTAGATGGCGTCTTATTATCACCCTGCACCAACCTTGACACAGTCATTAGTGGCGGTTTTGCGGGTGATCTAATGAGCGATGTATTGGCCTCAATACAGTCAGAATCTCTTTTGATTACAGGGCTCTCCAATCCACAAGTTGTACGTACCGCCTTGATTGCGGATGTTAGATTAATCATCTTTGCCCGAGGTAAAAAACCGAGCCAGGATACGATCAATCTTGCGGTCGCGGAACAACTTCCGATTGTTTCTTCCAAACTGGGTTTATATGAGATTTCCGCTCGGTTAGCCTGCCATGGGCTTCCAAGCTGCGAGATCCCAATGGACCGACCATTCGACCCCGCATAATGAGGTCATGATGGCGGAAGTCACAAGATTCACTGATGCTGATGCCGCCAAAATTACGCGTGTAGAGGAACTCGCTTATGAACTGGTCATCGACCAGGTCATGACAAAAAATCTCATTACGCTCTCCCCCGACGAAACCATGTTGTCTGTCCTAAATAAATTAAAGGCCAATCACATTTCAGGCGCACCAGTTGTCGACGGGGATAAACTGGTAGGTATCATATCCACCGAAGATCTAATCCAATCCTTGCGCGATGGAAATGTCGATAGCAGGGTATCAGATTACATGACTACAAATGTTATGACCGTTCGCGATACTGACCAAGTGGTCGAAGCTCTGAAGATTTTCCAGAAACACCATGTTGGGCGTCTACCTGTTGTTAATCTTGAAGGAAAACTTACCGGACTTTTGACCAAAGGAGATATTACAGACGGGTTATTAGCGGCTTTACGGGATGATTATGAGACAGAAGAGGTGATCCGCTACCGGGCTTCACACCTTTTCGAAGACATCAATTCCGATCGAACAAGTCTGATCCTACGTTACAACGTTAAGAAAGATGATTTTCAGCACGGTGGGGCGGCCTCCAACAACATAAAGAAAGCCTTACTCCGGCTTGGGGCTACACCACAAATCGCCAGACAGTGCGGGATTGCCGCCTATGAAGCGGAAATGAATCTTATCATCCACACTCTGCATGGTGGCGTTTTAAAGGTGGAAGTAGAGACCCAAAAAATTACCATGGAAGCCTACGATGACGGCCCAGGCATTGAAGATATCGCGCGGGCCATGCAACCTGGATACTCGACGGCCTCAGAAGAAGTGCGGTCTAAAGGATTTGGCGCCGGTATGGGGCTGGTAAACATTCGATCCTGCGTCAACGATATGAGTCTGGTCTCATCCAAAGATCGTGGTACCAACCTCTTTATGGTGATGTATCTACCATGGAACAATCAGCAAGGAAAGCTGGAGGCAAATGAAACTGGTTGAGATTGTAAAGGAATTGGATCTTTCCCCCCTGACAAGTTGTGAAAATATTGATGACATTCACGTTAAGACCGCTTATCAATCTGATCTGCTCAGTTGCGTTATGAGTGGTGGCGGAGAAAAATCGATTTGGATTACGCTAATTAACAATATCAATATCGTGGCAGTAGCTAAATTGCTTGACATCCCAGTTATCATCATTACCGAAAACGCGATACCACAAGCAGCCACTATCGAACGGGCAAATATGGAAGGTATCAACCTATTCCTTACCAGCAAGGGAAATTATGAGGTCGCAGGTAAACTTTTTACCATGGGAATAACACCATAATTTAGGCGGAAAGTGATTCACTTTAGAGCAGAACTCCACATACATTCGGTGCTATCACCTTGTGCTGGAATTGAGATGATTCCACCCATTATTGTGGAAGAAGCCCTGGCACGCGGTATAAATCTGATTGCCATAACAGACCACAACGCCAGCGCAAACGTTGCTGCAGTGATAAAAGCAGCTGAGGGCAAAAACCTGACTGTTTTACCAGGTATTGAACTGGAAACTGCTGAAGAAATCCATCTTGTTTGCCTCTTTCCAAATCTATCGCAACTGGCCAGGTTTCAGCAGATTGTTGACCAGAACCTTCCCCCATTGACCAACAACGAAGAGTTTTTTGGCATCCAATTAGTGGTTAACGAAGCGGGTGAATTCATTCGAAAAGATACACACCTACTCTCCACTGCAACAAGACTAAGCCTTGAAGATGCAGCCAAGCACGTTCTGCAACTTGGTGGAAAATTTTTCCCAGCACACATCGAACGTGAAGAAAATGGCATTCTCGCGCGCCTTGGCACAATACCGCCTGAACTTCCCACGCAAATCGTAGAAATTTCACGCTTTACCACTCCTCAAAAAGTATTGACCCAATACCCTGAACTTTCAAGATACCACTTTATCCAGGGGGGTGATGTGCATTACATCAACGATATGCTGGGAGCTGTTCTTTTTGATGCCCCAGACAATCGGTTTTCCACAATTTGGGATGCAATCTCCCATATCTAATTCCAAAATTTCAATATATGCAATACTTCATTGACCAATCTAAGTCTGGAGAGTAAACTATTTGGTAAATATTTCACAAATACCATTACCCGTTAGGAGCTTTAAATAATGTCCGAACCCTCCAAGATACCTGATCCTCTGCAGAACTCTGCCCAAAAAGCGATCATCGACGATGTTATCCACCAGTATTCCAATACTCCAGGAGCAACCATGGTCGTGCTTAATACTTTGCAAGAAAAAATTGGGTACATTACCAAACCCATGCAAGCTTATGTTGCTAATAAGCTGCACGTCCCTCTCAGCAAAGTGCATGGAGTGGTTTCGTTCTATTCCTTCTTCACAACAGAACCGCGTGGCAAGCATGTTATCAAGTTTTGCATTGGAACAGCGTGTTATGTAGGTGGTGCTCCCCAACTTATCGATAAAGCCAAGCAAGTGCTTGGCATTGAGCCAGGACAAACAACCGCCGATGGGTTAGTCACGCTTGAAGTGTGTCGTTGTGTGGGTGCTTGTAGTCAAGCTCCGGTGGTCGTTATTGATGAAGTCAATCATGGTCGCCTGCAAGCTCAAAAATTCCCCAATTTGATCAAAGAAAAGTTACAAATCGAGAATCCGGCTTGAGAGAGTTATCACTTCACATCCTTGATATCGCAGAGAATAGTGTGTCTGCGGGTGGCAGTAGGGTCGAGGTATCCGTAATCGAAGACATGGTAAAAGACAATCTCTCCATTCAGATTGTCGATAACGGCAAAGGTATGGATGCAGAGACCGTCAATCGTGTTCTTGACCCCTTTGTGACTAGTCGAACTACGCGAAAAGTTGGTTTGGGATTGCCCTTGTTGAAGGCTGCGGCCGAGGGCTGTAATGGCGACTTAACCATTGATTCAACGCCTGGTATCGGTACAAGTATCAAGGTTACTTTTCAGCATAGCCACATCGACCGTATGCCCTTGGGAGATCTTGCTGAAACCTGGTTAACCCTCCTGATAGGCAGCCCGGAAGTAAACTGGGTGTTTCATTACCAGATTAATGATGAAGTATTTTATATGGACGATCTTGAAATAAAAAAGGAATTAGACAGCATCTCATTCACTGAACCGGTTGTAATTCGTCTTCTCCGGAAATTGATCAGAGATGGTGTAGATTCAGTAAGTAAAAAAGCGAAGGAGTACACATGCCAACCATAAAATCACTAGAAGATCTAAAGCGCCTCCGTGAGGAAGCCCGGCGGGTACGCGAATTGAAAGTTAACGAAGGAAAAACTGAGATTGTTGTCAGCATGGGAACGGTTGGTATTGCTGCTGGTGCCCGTGAAACTCTCAAGGCAATTCTTAATTTTATTGAAACCCACGACCTGCGAAACACAATCGTGAAACAAACTGGCAACCTGGGAATTGAAGGACAAGATCCTTTGGTTCAGATTACCTTACCAGGAGCCGAAAAAGTTTTCTATGGCAAGGTACATCCCAGCTTTGTAGATCAATTGATGCAAGAACAAGTCTGCGAAGGTAAAGTAATCGCAGATAAAGTTTTCAAACCCTAAAATCGCAGACACATAATTGGAAAGTGATATAAGATGCCATACTATCGTTCAACTGTGCTCGTTTCCGTTGACCCCATCGCTATTAAAAAAGGCGCATACGAGGTCAAAGAAAAAATAATTGCCGAACTTCAACAACTCAACTTGCTTGATGAGGTGCAGGTTATTGATACACCTCGCATCGGCGATCCTGTCAAGGATGGCCCTGATATCCTGGTATATCCAGAAGGCACTCATTATACATCCATAACAGTCGATACAGTGCCAATGTTGGTTGCTGAGCATTTCATCAAAGGTCGTGAGCTCAAGCAATATGCTTCGGTCATGCGCGACCTGGCAGATGAAGAACTAAGCGAACCCAAACCCAAGGAAATTCGCCTCATTCTCGACCAGATTGGAAAAATCGATCCCCGCAACATCGACGACTATTTGGCGGTTGATGGGTATTTGGCTTTGGGTAAAGTGCTAACTGAGATGACCCCGGAGGATGTGATTCAGACGCTCATTGATGCCAAACTTCGCGGACGCGGTGGCGCGGGATTCCCTGCTGGTCTCAAATGGCGCTTTGCTCGTCAGGCAGTTGGTTCCCCGAAGTACATTATATGTAATGCTGATGAAGGCGATCCCGGTGCGTTTATGAACCGTAAGGTTCTGGAAGGAAATCCTCATTCAGTTATCGAAGGTATGGTCATTGGCGCTTATGCCATCGGCTCTTCGCAGGGTTACATTTACTGCCGCGCTGAATACCCCATTGCGGTATCTACCTTGCGCCTTGCCATCGAACAGGCTCGTAACCTTGGCCTGCTTGGCAAAAATATTATGGGAACTGATTTCTCATTTGACCTCGAAGTTCGCATGGGTGCTGGCGCTTTTGTCTGTGGTGAAGAAACCGCATTGATTGCCTCAATTGAAGGTAAACGTGGCGAACCCAGGGTAAGACCTCCATTCCCAGCTCAAAAAGGTCTTTGGGGAAAACCTTCGAACATCAATAATGTTGAAACCTACGCAAATGTCCCCCAGATCCTGCTCAAAGGCGTGGAGTGGTATTCAACCATGGGAACCGAAAAAAGCAAAGGAACTAAAACTTTTGCTTTGGCTGGCGATGTAGCCCACACCGGTCTCATAGAAGTTCCTTTCGGTACAACCCTGCGGGATATCGTTTTTGACATTGGGGGAGGCATCAAAGGTGGTAAAGGTTTCAAAGCAGTTCAAACTGGCGGACCAATGGGTGGTTGTCTACCTGCTGAATACCTTGACCTACCTGTCGATTATGAGACTCTTGGTCAAGCCGGCTCGATTATGGGTTCTGGCGGCATGGTTGTAATGGACGAAGATACCTGCATGGTTGATATTGCGCGTTTCTTTATGGAATTCACCCAGGATGAATCGTGCGGAAAATGCGTACCCTGCCGTATAGGCACACGCCGAATTCTTGAAATTCTTGAGCGTATCTGCAAAGGAGAAGGTAAACCCGAGGACCTTGATCGCTTGGATCTCCTCTGCAAACAGACTATTCAAGACTCTCTCTGTGGTTTAGGACAAGGCGCTGCCAATCCAGTGGTTTCGACGATGAAGCACTTTATGGATGAATACAAGGCTCATATCTATGAAAAACGTTGCCCTGCCAAGGTCTGTCGCTCACTTATCCGCTTTGAAGTAGACCCTGATAATTGTACAGGGTGCACCCTTTGCGCGCGTAACTGCCCTGTAAACGCCATTAGTGGAGAGCGGAAACAAGTTCACCACATTGACCCTGAGATCTGTATTCGCTGCGGTATCTGTAACCAGGTCTGTAAATTTGATGCAATCAAAGTTTATTAAATGGTAAAGAAACAAGGAACACAAATTGGCCGATAGCATAATTCCAGTTGATGATTTAGCTCCTGCCCAAATAGCAGAGAAAACCGTTATCATCGACGTAACGAAGACCAGTTATGACTTCTGGACGATGTTTGCCTTGCGCTTTTCGTAAACAAGCTAAATAGTAAGCATTAGAGGATAAAACATGATTTCATTAACAATCAATGGTAAAACAGTTGAAGCCGAGCCCAACCAGACAATTTTGGAAGCGGCAAGAGAAGCAAAAATTGGAATCCCAACGCTTTGCTATCAAAAAGACCTTTCACCAACTGGCGCTTGTCGTATGTGCTTGGTTAGTATCACGGGAGCACGCGGGCTTTTGCCAGCATGTACGACCAAGGTCTCTGAGGGGATGATTGTCGAGACTGAGAACGAGAAGCTCTACCAAGCCCGCAAGACTGTTCTTGAACTGCTGCTCAGTGCTTATTACGACAGAAATACGGACGAAGAACAGCCCGATAACGAATTACTCAAACTGGCAAGGTTGTACCGACTTGACCCCAAAGATTACATGCCCGAAAAACCTAGGTACAAAGTCGATTCAGACCCCAATCCATTTATTCACGTTGATTTAAATAAATGCATATTATGCACGCGCTGTGTCAGAGCATGTGAAGAGATTCAGGGTCGGTTTGTTTGGGGCGTTACAGAACGTGGGTACGACTCTTATGTAACCCCTGGAGCTGGTGACCCGCTACTTGAATCCCGGTGTGAATCTTGCGGAGCTTGTGTTGCGTATTGCCCAACCGGTGCTTTGACCTATAAACCCTCTATTGATCTGCCTCAAGCAGACAAGAAAGTCACAACAACATGCCCTTATTGTGGCGTTGGTTGTCAATATGATTTGAATGTTGTCAATGACGAAGTTGTTCGGGTTACTTCCAATCCGAACTCCCCAGCCAACGGTATGCACATGTGTGTTAAAGGTCGTTTTGGAACCACTTTTGTCAATCACCCTGACCGATTAACCCAGCCAATGGTTCGCAAGTACCTCCTTGAAGGAAAAGACCGTCCATCCAAAAGTGATCGAGGGCCTTGGGTTAAGGTGGATTGGGAACTAGCTCTAAACCTTGCAGCGGATAAATTGGCAAGTGCCAGGAAACAATTTGGGGCTGACAGTGTTGGTGTTCTCTCTTCTGCAAAATGCACCAACGAAGAGAACTACCTGATGAACAAGTTTGCCCGCCAGGTAATTGGCACCAATAACATAGATCACTGTGCCAGGCTTTGTCACGCCAGTACTGTTGCGGGTTTAGCGACCGCATTAGGTTCAGGTGCAATGACAAACTCTATGCAGGATATCTACGAAAACGCTAATACAATCTTTGTGATTGGTTCAAATACCACAGAACAACACCCGGTTTTTGGCTCTCGAATACGACAGGCCGTTTATCGTCGTGGTGCTAAGCTGATTGTTGCCGACCCACGCAAGATCGACCTATGCGAATTTGCCACCCTTCACATACAGCACCGCCCTGGTACTGACATCGCCCTCATCAATGGCTTAATGAATATCATGGTTGAGAGAGGCATGCAGGATCAACAATTCATTGAAGAAAGAACTGAAAACTACGCAGATTTCCTTGTGAATTTGAAAAAGTATCCAGTAGATAAAGTTTCAGAGATCACTGGGGTTCCTGTTTCAACCCTTAATGAAGCTGTGGATATTATCCAGGAAAACGTACCTATGGCAGTCTTCTGGGCGATGGGGATCACCCAGCATACCGTAGGCGTTCACAATGTGTTTGCTCTGGCTGACCTACAAATGCTTTTAGGTAACTTTGGTAAACCTGGAACGGGCGTGAATCCCTTGCGCGGACAAAACAACGTGCAAGGTGCCTGTGATATGGGATGTTTGGTAAATGTATATCCAGGCTATCAAGCCGTCACAGCTGATAATTCCCGCCAAAAGTTCGAAGCTGCCTGGGGTGTCGATCTTTCAAACAAAGTTGGCAAGACTGTTACCGAAATCATCCCCGGGGCTCTTCAGGGCACTACAAAAGCAATGTACATTCTGGGTGAAAATCCGATCATGACGGATCCCGATACCAACCACATACGTAAGTGTCTTGAAACCTTGGACTTCCTTGTCTTACAAGAAATCTTCCCAACTGAAACCTCAGAATACGCTGACATTCTTTTGCCTGGTGTCAGTTTTGCGGAAAAAACTGGTACTTTTACAAGCACGGAACGAAGAGTTCAAATGGTTCGTGAGGCAATCTCTCCCCGTGGAGAGTCGCGACAGGATTGGATGATCACATCTGATCTGGCAAAACGTGTGATTACAAGAATTGATCGCAAGTTCGAAGATGCACCCCACTCTGGTTGGGATTACGCCAGTTCCTCGGACATTATGGCTGAAATCGCTGCACTTACACCTTCCTATGGTGGTGTAACCCACTCCCGTTTGAACAATGGTGAAACACTTTGTTGGCCATGCCCCAATGAGCAACACCCTGGAACGCCTATACTCCACATTGGCAAATTCACCCGTGGAAAAGGAAGCTTTATTCCAGCTGTGCACCTTGACCCTTCTGAGATGCCAGATGATGAATACCCGATGATGTTGACCACCGGCCGCGTTTTGTACCACTGGCATAGTGGTGAGATGACCCGCCGTGTTGAAGAACTGATGGAAGTATACGGTCAAGCCTTGGTTGAAATATCCCCTATCGACGCTGAGCGTTTGGGCCTTTCTGAAGAAAAGAATGATGTAAGGTTAACTTCCAGAAGAGGTTCTATTACAACCAAAGCCTGGATTACGGATCGGGTTCCTGAAGGTTTGGTCTATGGCAACTTCCACTTCCCTGAGGCCAACGTCAACGAGTTGACCAAAGCCGCATTGGATCCAATCGCGAAAATTCCAGAATATAAGGTTGCTGCAGTAAAACTGGAAGCTATTATTTAGCTTCGCTCAAGTAAATGATCAAAGACCAGCCTTACACACAAGGCTGGTCTTTATTTTGTTCGCGACCAATCAAAAGAGTTGCCTTTTCAAAATCATCACGAGTGTTAAGGTTAAAGAAGGCCAATCCTGTTGGATCAAGACGATTGCACTCTTCAGGCTCAAGAAATATCACCTTAACATCTTCCAGCCAAGAAACGAGTCTATGTTCACCTCTGTTAATGGCGTTGAGTACGGCTTGCTTGCAAGGCTCACACCGATAGACCGCATGCAATGGCTCAAATAGATACCCTCCAGATTTAGGCATCACAACGTCAACTTCGGTCTCAACCAGGATTTCAAAACAACGATTAAAAATTGCTTCACTGGCAAAAGGCATGTCACAAGCCAGCATTGCAACATATTCTGTTTCTGCTGATGTAAAAGCTGTATAAAAACCACTAAGGGCCCCTTGGACTGGTAAAAGGTCACCAAATATTGGTAAGCCTAAATTTTGCAGCCCCAGAGGTTCGTTGCTGACAACAAACACTTCATCAGCGAGGTTGGTAACTTGTAGCACCACACGCTGGATCATTGAAAGCCCCCCCAATTCAAGCACTGCTTTATCTTGGCCCATGCGGCGAGATTTACCGCCGGCCTGGATTGCAACGCTCAGCTTTCTTCTTGAATCTTTGTCGAGTGTTACATTTTTCATGGCCTAAAACTGTCCATATCCTTGCTTTCGTTTCTTCATAAACAAAGAAACAGGCTTTAGATTTTTTCTGGTTTCAACTGGCGTTACAATTATGAACAAATTTTACTAAGTAACGGTGCCAAGATGCTTGAACCTTCTCAGAATTTTACCATCTGGAAATATGATCATGACTCTCATAAGCTTGAGACCTTGTGTCGGCCGATTGTGGTAGAACACGCCTGTCAAATGATTGTGAACGACGAAAAATGGCTAAGCTTCATTTGTTCTCCTGATAATCTGGAAGCTCTTGGAGTTGGTTTCCTTTGGAACGAAGCCATCATTACTGATCTCACACAAATTGATAATATTGCATTGAGTGACGACAAAGAGACCTTATCAATTCACTTAAACTCAGCGGTTGAAAAACCCACCCACTTTCACAGAACCTCCACAGGTATTGCAGTTGATCTACAGCACAGTGGCAATAGCAGCATGCAAGCATACGAACTGGAAAGCTCAGATCTCATCAAGCTTTATCGGGATTTTAATAATTTGCAGGAACTTCACGGTTCAGTTGGCGGCTTCCACAGTGCTGCTCTTTCAGATGGACAAAATATCAATATCCTTGTTGAAGATCTTGGCAGACACAATTGTATTGATAAATTGTCAGGTCTCTATCTTCAATCAGGAAAAAAATTTAATGCACGGCTCTTACTGATTAGTGGACGAATAAGTTCTGAAATGGTCGCAAAAAGCATGAGCCTCGGTGTCCAAATTTTGGTATCTCGCACCTCACCAACTTCCCTGGCAATTCAGATCGCACAAAAAACTGGTATTACCCTGGTTGGATATTTGAGAGGGCATCAGTATTATATCTACACGCACCCAGAAAGAGTGATCATTTAATGCATGAACTTGCTGTTACCGAAGATATTCTTCGAATAGCTATTGAAGAAGGACAGGCGCATGGAGCTAAAAGGGTTACTGATATCTTTATGACAATTGGACATCTCTCATCCATTGTGGATGATTCGGTCCAATTCTATTGGGATCATATTTGCAAAGGAACCCTTTGCGAAGGAGCTATCTTACACTTTAACCGTCCGCCTGCAAAATTCAGATGCAACAAGTGTGGGCACGAATTTGAGGTCCTGGAGGATCTAATTCCCTGCCCTACATGCAAAAGCTTTGACCTTGATATCTTTTCCGGTAACGAAATGCAAATAGATAACATTGAGATTGTCACAGAGGAGAGCGATGAACCGGAAAGTTGAAATCGTCCGCAAAATTCTGGACTCAAATGACCGACTGGCAGCTGAAAATCAAAAAAGCCTGGATGCGAACAATATCCTGGGTCTAAATGTGATGGCATCTCCTGGTGCCGGTAAAACCAGCTTCCTTCTAAAGACGATTGAGTATTTACCAGATTCAATCCACCTGGGTGTCATAGAAGGGGATACCGCCCCAGTCACAATTGACTCGGATAAAATCGCCGAAAGGGGTATTCCTGTTGTACAGATCAATACAGGTGGCGAGTGTCACTTGGATGCTGTGATGACCGAAATGGCACTGGATCAATTGCCACTTAACCAGCTTGACCTGGTGATTATTGAAAACGTTGGCAACCTAATTTGCCCTGCTGCCTTCGCGCTCGGCACCCATAAAAACATCCTGATCGCGTCCATTCCTGAAGGTGATGACAAACCTTATAAGTACACCAACATCTATCGTGGTATCGATGTGCTCATTATCAACAAAATAGACCTCCTCCCTTACCTGGAATTTCGAATGGACTACTTCAAGCAAGGCGTGGCAGCTCTGAACCCTGGGTTGGTATGTTTTGAGCTTTCATCGAAGACCGGTGAAGGCTTTGAGGGCTGGATGGATTGGTTAAAGGCTGAAGTTGCCAAAACCAAAGCTTCCTGAGCGAGGCCTTCATCAATAAACACATCAAGATAACTGGAATTGTGCAAGGCGTTGGCTTCCGGCCAACTGTTTTTACTTACGCGATCAAGTATAACCTTGGGGGCTGGGTGCTAAATTCATCCCATGGAGTGGAGATTGAGCTTTCCGGTTCATCAGACGCAATTGATGCTTTTATTTCTGACCTTCAAAAAAATCCACCACCGCAAGCTGTCATGGAACAATTTGAGATCATTACGCTGCCTGATCACCCTTACAACACTTTTGAAATCCGTAGCAGTGCTGATAATTCTGAAGAATTTCTACCGGTGCTTTCCGACCTGCCGATCTGTGAGGATTGCAAACGGGAACTGTTTGATCCTGAAAATAGGCGCTACCGCTACCCCTTCATTAATTGCACACATTGCGGTCCGCGTTACTCAATCATTAAAGCCATTCCCTATGACCGACCCAACACCACGATGGCTGAATTTGAGCTTTGCCCGGAATGTGCCAGAGAATACCATGATCCTGCCAACCGGCGTTTCCATGCCCAGCCCATCGCCTGCTCAACCTGCGGACCACATGTCTGGTTTCAGGTCGGTTCCGATCACTCGGCCAAAAATGAAGACGCGATCAGGCTTGCCCGTGAATCCATCCAGGCCGGAAAAATAGTGGCTGTAAAAGGTTTGGGCGGCTTCCATTTGTTTTGTGACGCCACCAATCCTGAAGCTGTTGCCCGGCTTCGACAACGCAAACACCGTAGTGGAAAACCCCTGGCGGTCATGGGCTTCAATCTGGAAGTGGTCACGCCATACGTATCCACCAGTGAAACCGAAACGCGCCTGGTTCAGTCGCCAGCAGCGCAGATCGTCTTGCTTCAACCGATTGGTCCTGGTCTACAAGTCCTATCTTATGTCGCGCCGGATCAAAACCGTTTGGGTTTGATGTTGGCATACACACCCCTTCACCTCCTGCTGCTTGAACCTGCCCCAGGTTTTCCGGATTTGCTGGTAGCGACCAGCGGAAATTTATCAGAAGAACCCATCTGCTATGCGAATGAAGAGGCTATTTCAAGGCTTTCTGCGATTGCAGATGGCTTTCTGATGCACAACCGACCTATTCACCACGCAATCGACGATTCACTTACTCAGGTAATAGCGCTGGATGAGAATGTTGAATACCCCATTCGCCGGGCACGTGGTGTAAGCACCAGGCCAATCAAAGTGCCTGACGGACCTCAAGTCTTGGGGGCTGGGGCAGAACTGAAGAGCACTTTTTGCTTGGCAAGACAGGGGCGTGCTTTCCTCAGTCATCATCTCGGAGATCTTCAAAACCTGGAAACGCTTACAGCTTATGAGCGTGCTGTGGACCATGATAAGTCGCTTTATCGTATCAAACCCGAGCTCATCTGCTGCGATTTGCACCCGGATTATCTCTCAACCCGTTACGCCCAGAATTTTGCCACTTCTCTAAACCTTCCATTATTTCAGGTGCAACACCATCACGCTCACCTGGCTGCCTGCGTGGTAGACAATTCTTTGGATCCAGAAGAAACTGTGATCGGGTTGACTTTCGATGGAACGGGTTTTGGATGTGATGGCACTATCTGGGGTGGAGAGATTTTGTTGGGTAATTGCCAGGGCTTTGAGCGCGCCTATCACTTGAAACCAGTGCCACAACCTGGCGGAGATTTAGCCGTTCACGAGCCCGCCCGTATGGCTCTGGCTTACCTTTTGGAGGCTGGCATTTCGCTTGCCAACCAGAAATATCAATATCCTCCAGTCGATTTTTTAGGTGAAGAAAAAGCACGAACCATCACTGCACAAATCCAACAAGGTTTTAATTCCCCACTAACCAGCAGTATGGGCAGGCTATTTGATGCTGTTTCTTCACTACTTGGCCTTTACCATTCAGTCAGCTATGAAGCACAGAGCGCTGTTGCGCTTGAACAAATTGCCAATGCCGAATTGCAGGATTTCTACAAGATCCCGGTAGATAAAGAAGTCATCAACCAGGTCGTATTAATCCCCCAGATTCTGCGTGACTTACATAAGGGTTTGCCGCTGGGTCTGATTTCAACCAAATTCCACAATGCTATCGCCCAGGTTTCGCTTGCGTGTTCACTATCTTTGCGAAAGCAGCACCAAATAAACAAAGTGGTAATATCAGGCGGTGTGTGGCAAAATCAATTTTTGTTAAGCCATACCTGGTCTCTCCTTAAATCGGAAGGCTTTGAGGTTTATGTGCATCATCAAGTTCCAACGAATGATGCCTGTATAGCTTTAGGCCAGGTTGCCATAGCGTTAACAAAATCAAAGAGGTAATTATGTGCTTGGGTATTCCAGGAAAAATCATAGAAATCTACGACCTTCAAGGCACACCCATGTCCAAGGTTGATTTGGGTGGCGCGCAGCAGGAAGTCTGTATTGCCACCACACCAGAAGCGCAAATCGGTGATTATGTCTTGGTGCATGCAGGTTTTGCACTTAACATTCTTTCGGACGAAGAGGCTCAAAGCACGCTGGATTTGCTCAAGCAAATCGAAGAGTTTAATGCCACACATCCGGAGCTAACGCGTGACTAGCCCACTCCCAATCGACCACCGCAGTCCTGCCCTCACCTTGCGATTGGCGGCTGAAATTAAAGCTGCTACAACCCGACCTTGGAATATCATGGAGATTTGCGGTGGTCAAACCCATGCCATCCTGCAATATGGGCTGGACCAACTCTTACCGCAAGAAATCCGCCTGATCCACGGGCCAGGCTGCCCGGTCTGTGTCACCTCCCTCGAATCTATAGAGAATGCCTTAATGCTTGCCGCAGATCCGAATGTCATTTTCACTTCCTTTGGAGATATGCTGCGTGTGCCTGGTGTCAGTTGTGACTTACTGACAGCTCGCTCACACGGATCAGACGTGCGTGTGGTTTACTCTCCTCTGGAAGCTGTAAAAATTGCTGAGGCCAACCCAGCGAAGCAAGTAGTTTTCTTCGCGATTGGTTTTGAGACCACAGTCCCCTCCATTGCTGCCACCATTAAACACGCCGAGCGTAATGACATAAACAATTTTTCCATTTTGCCGGCCAATGTCTTGGTTCCCCCTGCCATGAAGTCCATCCTGGCCAGTGAAAACCGCTTGGTGCATGCCTTTTTGGCTGCAGGCCATGTTTGTGCGGTTATGGGCTTTCATGAATATCTGCCAATAGCGAAACAGTATCACTGCCCAATTGTGGTCACTGGTTTTGAACCAGTAGATTTGATGACCGGTATTCTGATGGCCGTGCGGCAACTGGAAGAAGGTCGGGCTGAGGTTGAAAACGCTTACAGCCGGGCGGTAAACCAGGAGGGCAACTTAGCAGCGCAAGCACTGATGAATCAGGTTTTTGAACCGGTGGATCGGAAATGGCGAGGTATTGGCCTCATTCCGCTTTCGGGGCTTGGCCTGAATGAAAAATACCAGCATTTTGACGCCATCAAACAGTTTGGGTTAAACGCGTTGACCATATCAGAATCCTCCGTTTGCCAGGCTGGTAAGGTTCTGCAGGGTCTGATCAATCCACCGCAATGCCCTGCCTTTGGCACGGCTTGCACACCAACCAAACCGCTGGGTGCACCGATGGTTTCATCTGAAGGAACCTGCAACGCTTATTTCCGCTTTCAAAGGGGCAACTAATGGACGAGGTTTCTAAGAATTTACAGGCTTTCAACTGCCCAGTTCCGCTTTCTCATCATGAGACAATCCAGCTTGGGCATGGCAGTGGCGGCACTCTGACACACGAGTTAATCAAAAAGATTTTTCAAAAACATCTTGGCAACGAAATTCTCAACCCTGGCAACGATGCAGCCATCCTCCCTGCCAGATATGATGAAAAACTGGTCGTTTCAACGGACGCGCACATAGTCAGCCCACTTATTTTTCCTGGCGGGGATATTGGCCGCTTGGCTGTTTGCGGTACGGTTAATGACGTGGCCATGATGGGCGCCCGGGTGGAATCGTTAACTGCCAGTTTTATCCTCGAAGAAGGTCTGTCCATCGAGCAATTGGAAATAATCGTTGCCTCCATGGCAGAAGCTTGCCAGGAGGCTGGTGTCAAAATTGTAGCAGGGGATACAAAAGTCACCGAACGTGGTAACTCAGATGGGCTTTTCATCAGCACAGCCGGCTTCGGCTGGCTGTCTGGCAATCACCAGATAGCAGGTGATCTTGCCCAGCCTGGGGATGCTGTGATCCTTTCGGGTCCAATTGGCAATCATGGTGTCGCGATCGCCCAGGCAAGGGGTAACCTGGGATTTTCCAGTAGCGTACAATCGGATGTCGCCCCCCTCAATGGCATGATTACTTCACTGCTCGAGGTCGTGCCGGATGTGCACGTGATGCGCGATCCCACACGCGGTGGCCTGGCGACCACTCTGGTGGAGATAGCCAAACAATCGGGTGTTTCAATCGAACTCAAAGAGGACCAAATTCCTGTTGATCGCGCTGTACGGTCGGTTTGCGACATGCTCGGACTGGACCCCCTTTACATGGCAAACGAGGGCAAGTTAATCCTGATTCTTCCGTCAGAGTCAGCCCAAAAAGCCCTGCACGCCCTCCAGAACCACAAGTATGGCCGGTTCGCTACTTTGATCGGCTACGTGCTTGAGAAGTCCAACGGCAAAGTATGGTTAAGGACTACGTTTGGTACAACCCGGATCTTGGACATGCTATCCGCTGAATTGCTGCCGCGAATTTGCTAACCCCGGCATTTGATTTCTTGACAGTCTTTCTCCGTCCGTTATACTTGGGTCATTAAGGAGTACGCATGAAAATCGACTTTAAAGAGACCAACACCGACCTGCAAAATCGGATAAATATCCACAATCAATTTGGCGCTAAAGACATTGATGCCTGGATGCTGGAGACTCTCCAACTTAAGCCAAACATAAAGATATTGGATCTTGCTTGTGGGGCCGGTAAACAATGCACATCTTTCGATAAGGAACTTAAAGGCCAATGCGAAGTTCTTGGAACTGACGTTTCAGAGACTCTCCTGGCAGAGGCTCGTGAGGTAAGCAAAGGCGCCGCCAGCCTGATTGAATATCGTTGGATGGACTTTAACCAGCCATTCGATCTGCCTTCAAACCATTTTGACCTGGTTTCATGCTGTTTTGCCATCTACTACGCGCAGGATATCCCCTTCACGCTTTCCGAAATCCACCGCGTTCTTAAACCTGGTGGCCGCCTCTTCACTACAGGTCCCATGCCTACCAATAAGCAGGTCTTTTATGAAATTATCCGCGAGGCGACTGGTAAAGCCATTCCCCCAATGCCAGGTTCTTCCAGATATTCCTCAGAGATTTTCGGCACAATGCAAACACTCTTCTCAACAAGCGAACAACACATTTTTGAGAATCCCCTGTGTTTTACCAGCGTTGAGCCTTACATGGTTTATACCCGGGCTTCAATGTCAGAAGACAGGAAGTTGTGGAACTCCCTCTTTGACACGCATGCAGAATTTGAAAATGTGATGGCAAAAATTCAGACCGTGGCTGAAAAACACATAAGAGAAGAAGGTCAGATTGTCATGACCAAGGTAGTCAGCGGCTTTATTGCCACCAAGTGAGCCATTTATGAATATGACATTTTATGGAAAGTCCCTTCTGTTCCTGGGTGCCCATCCGGATGACATCGAACTTGGATGTGGCGCGTTAATTGCCGAAATTGCCGGTAGCGCTGACCTGCATTGCTATACCTTTTCAGATAATCAGCAAAATCCTGACCTGAAAAACTTGGTAAGCGAATATGCTGCCAGTATGCACACCCTTGGGGTTCTGGACGGCCAGTTTGAACTGGGTAAGTTCCAGACACGCCGCTTCCCAGAATGCCGCCAGGAAGTGTTGGAACAAATGCTGGCTTTGCGCAAGCAGTACCAACCACAAATTGTTTTTGTGCACACGGCCAAGGATGTCCATCAGGATCATGGCACCCTAACCCAGGAAGCGCTAAGAGCATTCAGAGGTACAACCGTGTTGGGTTACGATGTCTTGCGGTCAAGCTATGGCTTCTTCCCTGATTTTTTAGTGGAAGTGAGTAAACAAGCTGTTGAAACGAAACTGCAAGCCCTCTCTCAATATAAAACTTACGCCAACAAATACTATTTTAACGCTGAGATCCTTCGGGCAACCGCCATACGGCATGGCGCTTTGGCTGAACGCCCCTTTGCGGAAGGTTTTGATATCATCCGCATGGTTGGTGTGTTTTCGAGCAGAAACGGTGCAAATTAACTGAAGTTGTTACATTCTGAGGTAAACAAAAACAGGCTTGGGCCTGTTTTTGTTTTCTCTAAAGATCATCCTTCTCAATTGGCTTCTTTCGCACCACCTTCTCGTGTAGCGGATATATCTGTATAGGTCTGATCATGTTCGAATCTGTCTGGAACCAAAGTATCTGATCGGGTACCATCCATCCATCCGTCAGAAATATATTGGTTTTAAATTGGACGGCTATCATGCGGCCTTCAACCTGAACGATTGTTCCCCTTAGCCAACCGCGTACCCGTTCGCCTTTATCTTCGTGGTCACAATTGACCTCGATTTTTTCTCCGATTTCGTAGATTCTCTCCATTTCCGGAGGTCTCATAAATGTTCCTGATGGCATATCTAACCTTCTTCCTCTACCAAAAAGTCCAATAATTTCTCTTCTATCCGATCACTGAGTTGGTCATGAAGTTTATTATCCTTAATTTCGTCGATTACTTCAGCAAAAAAACCATTTACGATCAATTTTTGGGCAATATCCTTAGGCATTCCACGGCTTTCAAGGTAAAACAGTTCTTCAGCATCAATCCGACCAACTGTAGCCCCATGAGAGCATTTTACATCATCGGCGCAAATTTCCAAACCAGGAATTGATTGTATTTCTGCTTCTTGAGAGAGTGCCAGGTTTCGATTCGCCTGGTACCCGTCTGAACCTAACGCTATCGGGTCAACATAGATCATGCCTTCCCAAGTTACTTTACCGTTGCCAGTGGCAGCACCTTTAAAAAGCAGATCGCTTTTTGTATTTGGCGCTAAATGATTCACCTGGGTATCCAGATCAATCACCTCTTTTGAACCAATAAAGTAAAATCCGCGGACCCGTGCATCAGCATTTTCTTCAGCCAAATCAAGGTCAATAAAATGTTTGGCGTGGCCTTCACCTAAATACCCGTAGATCCAATTCATTCGCGAATTTCCCATCAATTTTGCTTTTTCACGAGTGATTGATGAATTACCGAAGTCTTGATCGACAACCTCAATCAAGTCTAAATGGGCACCCTCCGCCACGATAATTTCCAGATTTTCCAAACTCAGGCTCTTGCCTTTGAAGTCACTCTGCCTGTTGATGGTCAATTGGCAGCGGCTGCCAGCCTCAAGCACGACCAGGGATTGTCTGAACTGTAATCCAGGTGAAGTTGATTCTATGGCCACTTCCAACGCTTCCTGCACATCCGTATCTTTTGGGACCCATAGGACAAAGCCCTGATTCGCGTAAGCCGCGGCCAACGCCGCAAAGCGATCAACGTCGCTTGGTATAACCTTGCCTAAGTAGGAATTCAGTAACTCAGGATGCTCAATCAAAACATGGTTGTAATCCGCAAAAATGAGGTTTTTGGCGTTACCGCTAAAGCTAAATTTGGCTGGTTTTTGAGCTATTTCAGAGTAGCTAGACGGGTCCATGCCAGTAAAGTCGGTCCATCGCCAGGACTCTGATTTTGCCGCTGGAAATTCAAGCTTCTGGGCTGCTTTGCCGGCCTTATCAAGATATAACAGTGTTTTATCGGTGGCATGGGCTTCCAACGCTCTGCCTACAACCACATTGAGCATGGTGTCATCAAATACGGGCCGAGTGTAATAGGCTTGATCTTTCATGTTAACCCACCGACCCCACCATCTGCAATTGGATCAGACGGTTCATTTCCACGGCATATTCCATGGGTAATTCTTTAACAAGTGGTTCAATAAATCCAGAGACAACCATGGTTGTGGCTTCCTCGTTACTTAAACCTCGGCTATTCAGGTAAAAAAGCTGGTCCTCATCGATTTTGCTTACTGTGGCCTCATGACCAATGTTAATTTCACGTGAATTTACATCAATGGTCGGATAAGTATCAGATCTGGATGCATGATCAAGCAAAAGCGCGTCGCATGCCACATTTGATTTAGCATTTAAACCGGCCTTGGCCACTTTCACCAGACCTCGATAAGAAGATCTTCCATCCCCTCTGGATATTGATTTTGAGGTGATTTTGCTGCTGGTATTTGGAGCAAAGTGGATCATCTTTGAGCCAGTATCTTGTACTTGGCCTGGACCGGCAAATGCTACCGATAGCATCTCGCCATGAGCACCTTCGCCCTTGAGAAAACAGGAAGGGTACTTCATGGTCACTTTTGAGCCGAGGTTGGCATCCACCCATTCCATGGTAGCGTTTTCATGGACAACGGCTCTTTGTGTTACCAGGTTGTAAACATTGGTCGACCAGTTTTGAATAGTCGTGTAACGTACTCTGGCATCCTTTTTGACAATGATCTCGATCACACCACTGTGAAATGATTCCTCGTTGTAAAGCGGTGCTGTGCAGCCTTCCACATAATGTACCTGGGATCCTTCATCCGCGATGATCAACGAACGCTCAAATTGGCCCATATTGGCATTATTCAAGCGGAAGTAAGCCTGTAAGGGTAAATCGACTTTGACGCCTTTTGGCACGTAAACAAAAGACCCCCCTGACCATACTGCGCTATTCAAAGCACTAAATTTGTTATCCTGGATGGGCACAACCGTGGAAAAATACTCACGGAAAAGATCAGGGTACTGTCTGAGACCATTTTCAATACTGAGAAATATCACCCCTTGAGATTCCAGTTTCTCCTGAATGCTGTGATAAACCATTTCCGAGTCGTATTGCGCGCCAACACCTGATAGAAATTTTTGCTCGGCTTCAGGGATTCCCAACTTGTCAAAAGTGTTCTTGATGTTTTCAGGCACGTCTTCCCATTTTTTTTGGTCAATTTCTTTGGGACGGACGTAGTAATAAATGTTATCTAGATCTAAACCCGAAACATCAGGCCCCCACTTGGGCATCGGCCTTTGAATGTAATGATGGTAAGCTTTGAGCCGGAATTCCAGCATCCATTCCGGTTCTTCCTTCCACTTTGAAATCTGGCGAACCACGCCTTCATCAAGCCCTGGGTGGGTTTTAAAACTGCTCTCATCAGGGTCATGAAATCCATAAAGGTAATTCTCTCCCAGAGAGGCAAGAACCTGATCTTGTGAGTTTTCCGACATCAGGCAGCCTCATCTTCAGCATTTTTGGGTAAGAAACCATACCTCTGCCTTATCCAGTCATATCCATTTTCTTCCAACTTTAGCGCCATCTCGGCTTTTCCAGATTCCACTATCCTGCCGCCATAGAGGATATGGACGTAATCTGGTTTGATGTAATTTAGCATACGCTGGTAGTGCGTAATCACAAGAACACCCAGGTGGTCACCAGCCAGGGTGTTGACACCCTCCGAAACTATGCGAAGCGCATCAATATCCAAGCCGCTATCCGTCTCATCTAATATGGCAAACCGTGGCTCCAGCATGGCCATCTGCAATATCTCTGCACGTTTCTTCTCGCCGCCAGAAAAACCTTCGTTTAGGTATCTGCCTGCAAAGGCATAATCCATTTTCAGCAAGTCCATCTTAGCCTTTAATTGTTTGCGGAAATCAACAATCGAAATGCCTTTGTCACTCTTATTGAGAAACTTGCGTTTTGAATTCATCGCGGTGCGGATAAAATTAGCTAATGTGACCCCAGGAATGGCAACAGGATATTGGAATGCCAGGAATAAACCCAGATTTGCGCGTTCATCAGTCGTAAGCTCAAACAGATTCTTACCATCCAGTAATATTTGCCCTTCTGTAACTTTGTACCTGGGATGACCCATGATTGCATATGAGAGGGTCGATTTTCCAGTGCCATTTGGGCCCATAAGAGCGTGTATTTCACCAGATTTAATAGTGAGGTTGAAATCCTTAAGGATTTTTTTGTCTGCAACTTCCACGTGTAAGTTTCGAATTTCTAAGCTCGACATAGTCTGCCTTTTCTCTACAAAAGTTCGGGAATTATAGCATGCCAGCCTTGCAGTGTCAATTTTTTGCATGTTACACTAATATATTAACAATACACCTTTTTGCGATCGTGATACACATTTCCCTTATGTTCTGTTATTGCTTATAATCATTAAATATTTATTAAGATGAAAGAGTAACTTTTACTCGTAGGAAGGGATATGACTGACAAAAAGAACGTCTTTACGAAACTTGGTAGTTTGCTTAGAAAGAAAAAGCCAGAATCTAACGCTATATCGGGCAACACGACTGAGGTGGACTCAAATCTTGATTCGCAGTCAGATTTACTATCCTCAAAACTTGCAGAGGCTGACCACGATGTTTCAGATTTTACCCAAGGTTTGAACGCTTCTCACTCCCCTATCGCTTCAAGCCAAATCCAGGTAAATGGAGAGCGTTTCCTTGCCGCCCATCTGGTTGGATATAAAGATACGCTCTCAGGGATTGCTTTCAAATACTACGGAAAGGCATCAGAACCGTATTATCGTCTGATCTACGAAGCCAACATTGAGATTATTGGACCAAACATGAACTTACTCCGGGCCGGCCAAACGCTGAATATACCCAAGCTACCCGAAGGTTTATCAAAAGACTAGGAGAAAAATGACACAAGTTGATCTTATTTCTGTTTTTAAAGCAGTAACAGATACCCTACAAGAAAACCAAACCAACCTGAACGAGGCAGATACCTTTAATCATGACCATGGTGACCATATGGTCCAGACATTCCAAACCATTACCAAAGCTGCCTCCCGGGCTAAAACAAAAACCCCTTCAGCACAATTAGCGGCTGCAAGTCGTGCGCTAAGCAAATCGACCAGCGGCTCAGCCCAAATATACGCTCAGGGACTAAAAAAGGCCTCTCAGGATTTCAAGGGCAAAGATATGACGTCAGAGAATGTCGGTCTCTTGATTAACTCATTGATGGGAATGCGCAGTGGGGCGGCTGCGGTTACACAACCCAGTGTTCAATACCAAGCTGCCTCTGGTAGTGGTGATTTGCTTGGTGAGCTTCTGGGTGGCCTGCTTGGTGGCGGTCAAACACAATCTGCCCCACAGCAACCGCAAAATCAGGGTAGTGATGATTTGCTTGGCGACCTTCTGGGTGGCTTGCTTGGTGGTGGTCAAACACAATCTGCCCCACAGCAATCGCAAAATCAAGGCAGTGATGATTTGCTTGGCGACCTTCTGGGCGGTCTCTTAGGCGGGCAAACCCAGGAACCAGTTCAGGAGGCTGAGCGTCAAGGTCAATTGCGGCGCCCTAAAACCAAAAATACAGCACCAACGCAAGACACATCAGGTGATTTGATTGGTGATTTATTGGGTGGACTCTTAGGAAGCGGAAGCTCTTCCACTCAACAGGGAAAGCAATCAAGCCCTGATGACTTGCTTGGTGATTTGCTATCAGGCACTTCCAATTCGAATACTCAAAAGAAGTCCAAATCCAAAGGGATAGATTTGGGAAGCCTGCTTTCTGCTGGTCTGGCTTACTATGTGGCCAAAAAAGGCGGAAAATCCAGCATTGAGGCGATCATGGCTGCCCTCACAAAATCCAGCCCCCTTGGCAGTACGCCTGCCCGAACGCAATCCGGCGCGTTGATCATAGATACAATCCTTGGAATGCTTGCCGGCGCCCGATAATTAATTAAACCAGAAACAAAAAAAGACTGTGGCCAATCACCACAGTCTTTTTGTACCCTTGATTGAATTAGTAT
>CAYMNM010000003.1:0-35274 GCA_964391795.1 uncultured Anaerolineaceae bacterium
TGCTTGTGAACCAGATGCGCAATCTTGGTATCACCAAAGAAATCGTCTCAAATAACTCCCTTCAGGATCCAACTTATTTGAAGAATGTTGGCGAAAATGCTGAAGGTCAGATCATTCTCAGTTATTTCGGAACCAATGGTAATACCGAGAGTTTCAACGCTTGGAAATCTGCATACGAAACACGATGGGATAAGAAAGTGGAAACCCATGCTTTCAACACTACAGACCTAATCCGGGTTATGTTCGAAGCCATCAAAGTATCTGGCGGAACCTCTCGCGAGGAATTTGTAAAAGCCATGCACGAGATCAAGGATTTCCCTGGTCTCCAGACCAATATCACCATTGAAGACAATGGAGATATGCGTAAACCATTTACTCCATTCATGGTTAAAGACGGTGAGTTCTCTCCATGGGCTCCCAGTAACTAATTAGCCTTACTCATAGGCAGAAGGAGTGATTATTCCTTCTGCCTATCCTTTTATAATCCCAAGGAAGATTGGTCAGGAGACTGTTTATGTTCTGGCAACAACTAATTAATGGACTGGCCATCGGAAGCATTTATGCTTTGGTAGCAGTAGGTTACAGTCTGGTTTATGGAGTCATTAAGCTCATCAATTTTGCTAACAATGCATTCATGGTTGGTGGCTCGTATCTCTTAATTCTATTTTTTGAAAAAATTGGTATTCCTTTTTGGCCATCGATTCTTCTATCTTTACTGATCACGGGTTTGGGGGCAATTTTTATGGAAAGGGCATCACTGAACCCAATTCGGAAACGTCAAGTTTCAGATATTGCTGCCCTCATTTGTACCGTTGGATATTCCACAGTTATTGTCAACATCATTATGATTGTCTTTGGTTCTCAGACAATTTCTGTGCCTTTCATTTATCAATTGAAGCCGTTTCCGCTGGGTAATGTGGTCATTAATCCCTTCCTTCTGCTCATCCTTGCAGCCGCTCTGGTCATGATGGGTTTGCTAACTTACCTGACGTACTTCACGAAAACGGGTGAAGCTATGCGGGCGATCTCTCAAAACAGTTTGGCTGCAAAACTGATGGGAGTGAACGTCAACAACATCATCACACTTACTTTTTTCATTGGTACTGTTTGCGCCGGCTTCGCAGGTATCATGATTGGTTGGTATGCTGGGGCAATTGACACAGGTATGTCTTTCTCAATTGGCATCAAAGCTTTTGCGGCTGCAATCCTTGGTGGCATTGGAGTGCTTCATGGGTCCTTAATCGGAGGTCTGGTCATTGGCATTCTTGAGACCTTCGTGGCAGGTTACCTTACTGCCGGTTATCGTGACGCAGTGGCATTTGTCATTTTGATTATTGTCCTAATTATTAGCCCAACTGGTTTGTTTGGTAAGAAGATTCTTACGAAAGTCTAGGGAAAACTCATGAAGAAATTAATCAACCTATGGGCAGACCATCGATTCTTGGTTTCAGTCATTTTCCTGGTCATTGCAATTATTTACCCGTTCGTGCTGACCAAGTTCTATTTCATTAATATCGGTATTCAAACTCTCCTTTATTCCCTGCTGTCTCTTGGTCTCAACGTGATCATGGGTTATACCGGCATTGCAGTTTTGGGTATGGCTGCCTTTATGGGCATAGGAGCCTACACTGCAGCGATAGTGATGACCAGACTGGGGTTTTCATTTATTCCTGCTATGCTCGCGGGAGTGGCCATATCTTTTCTGGCCGGGATGCTTATTGGTATGCCGACCTTGCGCATCAAAGGGAATTACATTGCAATGGTCACCTTAGGATTTGGTGAAATTGCTCGCATTATCGAACTAAACTGGATAGATTTGACTGGTGGACCTTTTGGGATTAAGAAAATCCCCCAACCTACATTTTTTGGTCTTTCAACAATCTTTGGATATCCACTCAGTAAACCCACATCAAAATATTTCATAATTCTGCTTTTTCTTGTCATCTCTATCATTCTGGTGCAAAACCTCTTGAATTCCCGCCATGGCAGAGCCTTGCAGGCAATAAAGAATGATGAAATCGCAGCCCAAGCCATGGGCATTAATGTTTTCCACTATAAAGTGATGGGCTTCGCTATCGCCGCGTCTTTAGCTGGATTTGCAGGGGCATTTTTTGCCTCTTACATTAATTACATTGATTCATCCACCTTTAGTTTCGCGCAATCCATTCAGATTCTTTCAATGACGATCATGGGCGGACTTGGTTCGATACCTGGAAGCATTGCGGGCGCGGCATTTTTTGTAGTATTACCAGAGTTTCTCAGGTGGTTGGGAACTTTTGTAGGAGAATGGGTTGTGCAGTGGAGGTTGGTACTCTATGGAATTTTGTTGATCCTGGTAATTATGTATAAGCCAGCAGGACTCTTGGGTGGTTTCGACCTCCATCAGATCCACTTATTCAATAGTCTGCAACGCAAGAAAGAATTGGACGTCGATAAGGAGATAGCTGGATGAGTTCAGAAGCCTTACTCAATATCAAAAAGATGAGCATGCGGTTCTCGGGTTTATTGGCCGTAGGAAATTTTGATTGTGAAATCTTTCCAAATGAAATTGTTGGCATCATAGGTCCTAACGGGGCAGGCAAAACAACAGTATTCAATGTCATCACCGGTATCTACAAACCGACCGAGGGAAAAGTCATATTCAATAATGAAGATATTACTGGGTTGGCACCTCATGCCATTACAAGCAAGGGTATCGCCAGAACCTTTCAAAACATCCGGCTCTTCAAGAAGTTAATGGTGATTGACAACGTAAAAATCGGGATGCATACACAAAAAAAAGCAAGTCTTGTGGAATCCATGCTGAATTTGCCAAGAAATCATCAGGATGAAAAGAGCATTGATCAAGAAGCAAACAAGCTCTTAGAGTTGACCGGTTTACATGATTATCGATATCATTTTGCAGAAAGTCTCCCCTACGGTCTCCAGCGTCGCCTTGAGATTGCCAGGGCGCTGGCGGCTCGCCCAAAAATTATCTTACTGGATGAGCCTGCAGCTGGAATGAACGAACAGGAGACCTCTGATTTGATGGATTTTGTCAGAACCTTAAGAAATATGGGGAACACAGTTTTGCTTATCGAACATGATATGAAATTGGTGATGAACCTCTGTGACCGCCTCTACGTTATGGATCATGGATTGTTAATTGCCTCAGGAGTACCCAGCGAAATTCAAAAGAATGAACTTGTGATTGACGCGTATCTTGGAAAGGCTGATTGAGATGTCCCTTCTTGAAATCAGAAACTTAGTAACAAATTACGGAGCAATTAAAGCTGTAAAAGGAATATCTTTCACCGTTAATGAAGGAGAAATTGTCACCCTCGTCGGAAGCAATGGAGCAGGAAAAAGTACAACCCTAAATACAATAGCCGGTTTAGTACCTGCAACGAGCGGCGAGATTTGGTTAAACGGCACAAATATTACCGTAGCTGATCCTTCAATCAGAGTTCAGAGTGGCCTTACGCTTGCGCCGGAAGGTCGGCAGGTTTTTCCGGACCTGACCACAGAAGGAAACCTTCGCATGGGAGCCTACACGCTAAAATCGGAAGCTCAAAAGCAATCAGGTTTTGAATTTGCTTACAACTTATTCCCAATATTGAAGGAGCGTCGCAATCAACCGGCTGGCACCCTATCAGGCGGTGAACAACAAATGCTGGCAATTGCCCGTGCACTCATGGCAAAACCAAAACTGTTGATGCTTGATGAACCTTCATTGGGATTAGCCCCACTGATTGTGCGAACAATTTTTGATTTGATCAAACGCATCAATACGGAAGGTACAACCATCCTTCTGGTGGAACAGAATGCCCGTATGGCACTCTCAATATCTAATCGTGGCTGTGTTCTTGAAACAGGTAAGATCGTGCTCGCAGGAACCAAAGATAATTTGCTAAACAACCCTGAGATACAGGATGCCTATTTAGGCGGAAGAATTAAAACAAGCAAGGAGAATTGAGTTGAAAAATTTTGTTGTTGCAGTTGTAGGTGCTCTGGGAGCAGTTGGTCAGGAAATGTTGAAGACCTTGGAACAAAGGAATTTTCCTGTTTCTCATGTAAAACCTTTGGACGTTGCCAGTAATGCGGGCAAGGAGATCTTGTTTAACGGTAAAGCTGTAAAAGTCGAAGAGGCCAAGAAAGGTGCCTTCGTAGATGTGGATATTGCTATCTTTTCCGCTGGCGGAGACGCAAGCTTAGTACTTGCCCCTATGGCCGTAGAGGAAGGGGCAATCGTTATTGATAATTCCAGTGCCTGGCGCATGAACGATGATTGCCCATTAGTTGTTCCAGAGGTAAACCCGGCCACTCTAAAATCGCATAAAGGAATCATTGCAAACCCTAATTGTTCAACTATTCAAATGGTAGTTGCTCTGAAACCTTTACACGATTTGTATACAATTAAACGTATTGTAGTTTCCACTTACCAGGCGGTTAGTGGTGCAGGTAAAAAAGGGATTGATGCGCTTAGCAGTGAATCCAAGCAAAGCCTTGAAAAGCAAGGCGTTCAGCCTGCAGTATTCAAATATCAGATTGCATTTAATGCCATTCCTCAAATCGATGTTTTCCTTGAAAACGATTACACAAAAGAAGAAATGAAAATGGTTCATGAGACCCATAAGATCCTTGATCCAAACATAAAAGTGTGTCCAACAGCTGTTCGAATTCCAGTTTATCGAGGACATAGTGAGTCAATTGCGATAGAGTGTGAAAAGCCTGTTGATGTTAGTGAAGCGCGTAAGGCTCTTGAGAGCACTGAAGGCGTGATGGTTATCGACGACCCATCAACTTCAACCTACCCAACACCTATCGATTCAGAAGCAATTGATGCAACCATGGTAGGTCGATTGCGAGTGGATCCTACCGTTGAGAATGGCCTTTGTTTATGGGTTGTCGCCAATAACCTGCGCAAAGGTGCCGCATTAAACGCGGTGCAAATTGCGGAGACAATGGTAAGTATGGATCTCATCAGAGCTAAATAACACACGATAAAAATGGGCCTCTTCGTCTTAAAATTTGGCGGCACATCTGTTGCGAACCCGGAAAACAGGGCTTTAGCTTATCATCACATTGCTCGGGAGCAAAATTCAGGAAATCGTGTAGCAGTAGTTGTCTCAGCAATGGGCAGAAAAGGTGCTCCTTACGCCACTGACACCTTGATGTCACTACTACAGGAACAAAAAGATTCCCCCATCAAAGATTTGTTGATTAGCTGTGGCGAGACCATCTCTGCCTGTGTGTTTGCAGATGGCTTGAATTCTTTTGGTATACCTGCGATGGCGTTTAGTGCCTCTACCTCAAGACTGAGAACGGAAGGCCCATTTGGTTCTTCAAACATCACAAGTATGGACCCTACACTGATCAATAAAACTTTCGAACAAAATGTGGTTCCTGTGATAACCGGTTTTCAGGGTTTGAATAAGGATGGTTGGGTTACCACAATCGGCCGCGGGGGAAGCGACACATCCGCTGTTGCGATTGGCAATTTCATTGGCGCAGATACCGTTGATATATACACTGACGTTTCAGGAATTGCCAAAGCAGATCCCCGCATTATCCCAGAAGCCACATATTTGGATTCAATTCCGAGCGACGACCTGCTTCAACTTGCGTATTGGGGCTCAGGAGTTATACATCCGAGGGCAGTCTCTGCTTTCAACGCATCCAATGTTAAAAGATTACGCATAAGATCTACGTTTCTGGAAAGTGAAGGAACAGAAGTTATTAAAGAGCAAGTGAAAGCTCCTTTTTCAGGGCTTGCCGTACTTAAGAATCTCACGGAGGATCCTGCAGGTAAGTACACGCTAGGATTCAAATGCTTTAGCCAAACACCAGAAGGCGAATTTTCTGTTATCACAGCAATTGCGGACAAATTAAGTGAAAAAGATCTTACTGAGATTCTAGGCTCGGAAATGGTGATTGCGCATGACACTGACCATCATAGGCTTCAATTACTAATGAAGTCCATCGATGCGCAAGAAATGGCTAGAAAAACTTACCAGGCGCTCGATACCAGAAATTACTGACATTGCGGAACGCACTGAAGTTTAAAGCTCAAATTTTTTAAAACGACCTACACGCAAGCAGTCATTCAGAAATATTGGATTCGTTTTCTGCCTCAGAATATTGAACTTGAAACCGACTGGTCTTGCCTCCGCGCTTTACTGAAGGTATATTTTAGGCACTCAACCGACTGCTTTGGCGGCCAAAAGGAGAATCATGAGTTTATTCAACGGAAAACGACTCGATAACAACACCTTTAAATTGGATGTCGAGCGCATGCGTACCGGATGGTACAGTGACAAATATTTCCCCAACGTTGCCCTGGTACTCAGAACCTTGGCAGAAGAGGGCTATACCTACCAGGGCAATGACGACCGATTACCTATGGGCGTTTCTGCTGAAGGTGTCCCGTGCGGGGACATCGAAGTTGAAATGCAGTGGTTCACTCGCCGTTCAGGAACCAGCGTGATCAGTGGCGTTGATAAAGCTCTTACCATGCTCAAGGAATGCACAGGCTATTTTAAGGACGGGAAATTTGTCAATACTGCTGAAAAGTTACAGGTGTGGGCAGTCCAGGATGGAAATACCACTACTTACAATGGAAACCCGCTCTCTGTAAAACCCGTCATCCGTGTGCGCGGTCGTTATCGCGATTTTGCCCTGCTTGAAACCCCAACCCTTGGCATTCTCGCCCGTTCAACGCGTATTGCCACCAACGTTTATGAAACCCTGACCGCCGCCAGGGGTAAGCCGATGCTTTTCTTCCCCGCTCGTTTTGATCTGCATGAGGTTCAGGCGGCTGACGGTTATGCTTACCTAATTGCCATCAACCGCTATAACCTCGATTACGCTTCTACCCTCGGGCCATTTGTTTCAACCGACGCCCAAGGCGACTGGTGGGGTGGGTCCGGTGGAGGCACTGTTTCTCATTCCACGATCTGCAGTTTTCTTGGGGACTCCCCTGAGGCCATGTTGCAGTTTTCGCGCATCATGGACGTCAAAACACCCAGAATTATGTTGGTGGATTTTGACAACGATTGTGTACGCACTTCAATTGAGGTTGCTGAAGCAATGTTCAGGCAACACATTGACTGCCTGGTTTCTGGCAGAGAAGAAGAAGCCCGTAAATACCGCCTGGATGGTGTGCGTCTCGATACCAGCGGTTCCATGCGTGATGTATCCGTTGAGGCACTTGGCGAGCCGTCTCTGGACTTTGGTGTCAATGCTCGGTTGGTTAGCAATGTACGCAAAGGTTTGGACTCTGCCTGGGAATCCTGGGATATCCCCGCTGAATGGCGCGAAGAAGCTCGCAAGTATTGCCGTTCAGTTAAGATCGTTGTTTCTGGTGGCTTTACGCCAGAACGCATTACCAAGTTTGAGAAACTTGGGATTCCGGTAGACACTTATGCTGTGGGTTCATATTTCTTCGACAACCATGAGCGCACAAATACCGATTTCACTGCAGATGTTGTACGAGTTAAGATCAATGGTGAATGGGTTGACCTATCAAAAGTCGGCCGACATGCCACAGATAATCCCGATCTTGTGCGTGTCTGGTAACGTACAGGTCAAAGAGAACTCTAAAATCGGGTTCTCTTTTTTCGCAAGCATGTTAAGATAAAACGATGCAGGAGACTCAGGGTTTTCAACCAAATTGTTCCCCACTAAAGGTGGGTAAAGTTTTATTTGCCGTGATTCTTTGCCTGCTTCCAGTAATTTTCCTTTTGGGCATTTTCTGGATAAACCAGAGCAGTCTATCCGAATTTCACCTGATAAACAGTGACGAGTTTGATTATTATGCCGAGTCTGTCTCAGTCGCACGCAACAGCCTGATCAATAAGAACAGTGGCTACTTCGGTTACAGTTTGGACAAACACGCCAAGTTGCTGAATTACGGCGCGCATGCTCCCTTTAACCTGCTTCCGTTTGCTCTTGGAGCAAATTTTACTGGCTACAGCCAAACAAGTGCCTTGCTGGCCAATACTGCCACCCTTTGTTTTTCACTCCTGATCTTTTTTGCTCTCCGCAAATATCTAAGAGACCTGGCAATAGTGCTTGTTCTGCTGTTCAGTTTTTTACCTTTCCTATTGTATTTTTTTACAGGTATGCTTGAAGTACAGATGTTTGCCGGTATGGTTTTGTTGCTACCGTTTTTCGAAACCATGATGGATGGAAAATCTAGGAACATCGCCTTCAAGGCCTATTTCCTTTTAGTATTGGTCTGGACTTTATTGCGTATCACCAATATATTTCTACTGCTTCCAGCTTTGATTTTTGAAATTGTCGCCCTCAAACGAAAAGTACTGCCAGTTTTGGTCAAGTATGCCGCAATTGTGCTTGGAATGACTGCCATACTCTGGTTGCTTTCTGCTTCATTCCCGTGGTCTTTCATTGGTCAATGGCTGCAGTCAAACACAAAATTAGAGTTTTTCTTCAGGCATGGGTTATCCATGTCGCTTAAGTTCCTACTTCCAAATTTTGGTGAACCAATGGAAGTTGCGTTACGTTATGCTTTCCTGTTGTGGTCAGTTATTCTGTTTTTCAAGTTTTTAAGAATTAATAAAGATGCACTTGACCAGGACCGTTCTTATTTGCTTGGCCATTTAGCCGTGTTGGTTGCTCACCTGGTATTTGTTCTTTTTTTCTACGACTTTGACGAACTCCGTGGCTTTCGCATGCTAGCACCAATTCTTTTCTTTTCAGTTGCCTCGTTCATCCTGCAAAGGCGTCTCTTGCCGCTAAGACGACTTGCAGTCATTTACACAATATTTGCTTGGGCAGTCCTATTATTTGTGGTCTTCCCTGACCGCCAAACTTTGTATAAGGAAACTGTGCTCAGACGGCTGGAACCTGTAAACAAATCGCAGGCCTTCAAGTGGGCAGCATACAATCCCACGCCAAAGGATCGCTGGGAGAATACTATCTATATGGACCTTTTCATTTATCCAGATCTGGATTATGCTCACTTTACCCCAGGCCTCGGTATGATGGTCTTTAGAGTGGATGAGCTTGATGATTTCCTGGCAAGCTCATCAGCAGAAGAACTTAAAGCGAAGTACCTCATAAGTTCTGCTTCTATTGATTTTCCAGGTTATGAAAAGATAGGTAGCGACCTGGATATCAGCCTCTACCAAAAAATTAATCCGTAGGATTATGAAAAAATTAAAACCTAGCCAACTCAGGCAAGAAATAGATCTGCGCAAACCAGTAGCCAATCTATTCTTTTTTGTTTTGCCATTTCTTTTTTTTGTCCTGCTCTTTTTGGTTATCCAAAAAAACCCTCTAAACTTTCACCTGGTTTTCAGCGATGAGCTGGATTATTGGGCAGAAGCTGCCACGCTAACGGAAAGGGGCTTATTCAGCCCGAACGCTGGTTACTTTGGGTATAGTCTAAACAACCATGCCCGCTTTCTATATTTCGGTGCTCATGGATTCTTTAGTTTGATTCCATACTCCTTGTTTGGAATCATCGCCCCTCAGATTCATGCCATGATCCTTGTACTTAACGGATTATTTGTGGGCATTAGCTTAACATGCGCGTATTCTTTGATCGGTTCATTCCGCAAAACTCTGGCCATTGCGCTTGCTCTTTTTGCGTTCTACCCCTTCTATCTGTATTACCAGACCGGCATGATTGAGACCCTTTTCTACGCCGGGTCGATTATTCTTGCTGTTTATTGCGTCAAATGTTCCAGCTCAAGCCCCAGGCAAGGCACTTATATACACCTCTACTTCTGGCTGGTCATCCTCTTTAGTCTCTTCCGTCTAAGCAATTTCGTCCTCATCATTCCGGCTTTCCTTATTGAGCTTGATCTAAAGAAACAAAAGGTTTCTTTTACTTGCATAAAATACGGTGTTATTGGGGCTGCAGTGGCATTACTGTCGGTCATTTTTGCTGCAACTTACCCTTGGGGCTTCCTGGGTGAATTGAGTAATTCTGACAACATGCTTGGCCTTGTTCTGGAGAACACTCTTTCCAACCTTAGATTGATTTTCGATCTCAAAGCCGGTTACAGCCTGGAAATTTTGCCCCGCTTTCTCTTTTTTACCTGGTTGATTTTCCTAAGCATTTTTGCTTTTGCCACCCGCAAGCGTAACACTCGCGCAATTAATCTTTTTTTACTTTCTCAGATCCTTGTGATGCTTGGGCTTGTCATATTGAATATCACTTTATACGATATTGGTTCTTTCCGGGATTTGCGCGTCTTTTCCCCAGTGTTAGTTTTCTCAATGATTTCTTTCTTTTTGTCCTCCCAAGATCAAGTTTCCAAAAAATTTTCCATTACCATCGCCTTGATATTTCTGCTGGCTTCCTGCTATCCAGTTATCATAGAATATAACCTGGTTCAGAATTTATTCATGACAGGCCGCTATGATAGTTCCGATTCTCCTCAGGTTTTGACTGAAATTCGCTATAACCCGGCTGCCAAAACTCGTTGGGAGAATACGGCTTATGTTGACCTGGAGGCTTATGGATTACTGGATTGGAAAAATTACGACCCAGGTCTGGGGTTAATGGTTACAAGGCCTTCTGAAATCTCTTTACTGAAAGATGAAGAAGCTGTAACTGCGCTTCTAGCCAGATACATCATTAGTAGCCGCGAACTTTACTTGTCTTCTTACAAACTAATCGAAAACACCCCCAAACTTTGGGTATATGAGAGGATAATCCAATAAAATGGAACAAAAATTCGATCCGCGCAACAAGTCTTATCTAAAGACATTTGTAAGCGTAGTTTTGATCGCTTGTATCCCTTTTCTAGTTCTTTGGATGATTTTTTTCGTTCTAAAACGCTCTCCTAATGATTATCACCTCATGGGTAGTGATGAGATGGATTATTGGATAGAGAGTGCCACAATCATGAGGCGCGGACTTTTCAACCAGAACACCGGTTATTTTGGATATGGCTGGCAAACGCACGCTAAGCTATTGAACTTTGGCGGGCACGGCCTCTTTAGCATTATTCCTTTTGTCGTTTTTGGCTCCTTTACATCCTGGCAACAATCTTCGATGATGTTGGTCAACGCAATAATCATATCTATTTCCATTATTTTTTCATTCTTCATAAATCGATCAGTGGTCAAAACGCTGACAGTGACGGTCATGCTTTTTATGTTCACCTCTTTCAGCGTATATTTTATTAGTGGGATGCTAGAGCCTTTGATGTTTGCTGGTTCAATAATGCTGGGAGCGCTATTGTCAACAATGTTTTTTGAGAAGAAGGATAAAAAAGATTTTCGAGGATGGTACCTCGGAATTGCAATCGCTTGGACACTGTTTCGCTTAAGCAACATCGTCTTTCTATTACCCATAATTCTTATTGAACTATTCAGGCTGAAGCACAGCTTCTTGCGAGTTTTACTTAAGTATGGCTTGGTAAGCTTAATAGTGGTTCTTGCTACATTTATTTTCACAGCGCCTTATCCTTGGGGGTTTATAACAAAATTTATGATTTCTGAAGAGAAGTTAGTATTGTTTAGCTCCCACCTTCTCCAAAACCTCAGACTATTCTTTGATTTCAGCCAGGGTTGGAAAATCGAAATTATCCTTCGCCTTGGATTCCTTTTTTGGATAATCTGTCTGGTTTTTATTCTTATCTACCAAAGATATGAACCAAAAGATAGAGAATCAAATTTCTTCTTGTCCGCCCAATTAATCATTCTTATTTCAGTTGTGATAGTTCACCTTTGTTTTTACGATGTTGGCGATCTGAGGGATTTGAGAGTACTGTCACCGATTCTCTTCTTTTCTTTTGTGGCAACTTTGATGGCATCAAATCAACTAGCTCAAAAAAGATATTTGCTTGGCTCTGCAATAATCTTTTTGGTATTCTCTACGATGATTAATTTTGCTTCAATAAGATCTCTTAAGACTGAATTTGTGGATCCTTTTTTCGATGACAAGCGCACAATCGACCTGTTCAAGTATATTCGTTACGATAACAATGCAAGAGACAGGTGGCAGAACACTGCATATTTGGATGTTTTCAACTACATCTGGATGGACTTCAACTACTACGACCCCGGTATTGGACTCATGTTACCCGTAGGTGGAGATTTTTCGGCTTTAAAACCGGAAGAGGTTGCATTAAACCTGAAGGCTAAATACTTAATTACTTATCGATTCACTTCTCTTCCTCATTATGAGTTGATAGCTTCCGATGATGATGTATACCTCTTACAGAGAGTTCAAGATGAATCCAATTCACATTACCAACAAAGCTTATTCAAGGAACTGGACAATGGTCACTTGAGTGTAGACGATAGGTTAGAAACCTATCAAGTGAGAAAATTAACATCCATCAAATCACAAGCTTATAACCTGCGAGGCAGATTGGATAGCCGCGAGGGTGTCTGGCATACCCCCAACCCGACCAACTTTCACCTTGTCAATTAATCCAAAAGTCTCCAGGCACGTCGAACATATCAACAGTTCTACACCTTTGGCTTCAAGTTGTTTTAACCATTCGAGAACTAAGGAACCGTCACATACCAGGCGTACGCCTTCTGTATAGAAAATTATCTTACCCGGATACTGATTGGATTGGTAAAGAAGGCTGAAATACTTGATAGCCAGTAAAGTTTGTAACTCACTTGGCCCTTCCCCTAAACCATTGCGGGTCAAGAGTAAAACGCTTGATTTGTCCATGTTAATTTCCTTTCAGTAATATTCAAGATTAGGTGTGGGTCAGAGATTCTTTAGCCGTCAGGTAGGTGGCTAAGACCATAATTGCTAAGGCTACCCAAAACTGGGTGGAAGGCAAATCACGGTATAGGATCAACGCGATCAAAACTCCAAAAAATGGCGCTGTCGAATAAAAGGCGCTGGTTTTTGCCGCTCCGAGCTCCCTTTGAGCTTTAATGTAAAAGTAAATGCTCAGACCATAAGCCACAAAACCAAGGAGCATCGCCAGTACAATGCCCAAACCGGACCCTTGTGTCTGGCGGTTAATTACTGCCACCAGCAAGGCCCCCAGACCTGACCCAAACCCCTTAACCACCACGATCTGGATGGGATTTTTGCCGGAAAGCCTGCGGGTGACATTATTCTCAAACCCCCAACACAATGTGGCACCAAGAACAAGCAACGCGCCAGGTGAGAGCGTTAGCGCGTTCAAACTTCCTTGCACAGAAAGCAGGATACTGGCAATCACTACTAAAAGAATTGCTAACCAGAGTCGCCAAGTGATTTTTTCTTTAAAAATGAACAAAGCCACCATGGTTGTGGCGACAATCTCAAAATTCACCAGTAAAGACGCTGTCTCCGCGGAAATACGTGACAAACCCAGCATTAATAGAATCGGTGCCGCGATATCCAGCACAATCATCCCTGCCAGCCAGGGTAGGTCCTTCCATTCCAGTTTTTTTTCGCGGCTTTGCTGTTCCATTTTTGAAGTCGCAATATAAAGAATGGACATGCCCAATCCGGTACCAATGTAAAGTAGCGCCGCCATTAATTCTGGAGTGACTTGTTTGAGTAAGAGTTTGGAAAAAGGTGTGTTAAACCCAAAGAGCAAAGCCGCAGCAATTGCCATCGCTACGGCTTTGCCTACTTTCTGCCTGGTTTGATTCATGCGCTCCTGAGCACAGCGTTGTACTGATGGGTTAGATAGCGCACAATCCGATTGCGGATGGTTTCGGCATCTTTAACTCCCAATGTTCTATCAGAAGCCTGATAAGTCAGTTGATAAGCCATTGACTTTTTTCCATCTCCCAGTTTAGAGTCGCGATAGATATCGAACAGCCTGACCCCGATCAGTAGTTTGCCTCCAGACTGACGGATGGCTTCCTCCAATTCAGCAGCAGAAAGCCCTTCATCCACAATTACCGCGATATCCTCGCTCATAGTTGGGTAGTTAGAGAGCGATAGGAAACTAAAATTTCCTTGTGCATGTTGGATTAAGAGATCAGCATCCAATTCAGCCGCGTAAATGGACGCATCCTTGAAGTTGTAGTTTAATTTGACCAGAGGATGGATTTCACCTAACACACCGAGACTTGTTTCTCCAATAAATATCTGGGAACACTTGCCAGGATGGAAACTAGGGTCATTGGCCGGTCTGAAGCTTACTTTCGGCAAGTGTAGCGCCTTGAATAGCACCTCAAGCACAGCTTTTAGGTCATAGAAGTCCACTGGGCGAGGTTCATTATCCAACCAAGTGGAGTGATCGCGTGCACCGGTCATGCCAATGGTCAGACGCTTACACTCCCTGGGTAAAGATTGGTCTTGGACCGGCAGGAAAACCGGCCCGATCTCAAACAGTGCCAGGTTTTCCCGGAACTTTAAGTTGTATTCCAATAGTTCAAGCATGGTTGGTAGAGTCCTACGGCGCATCACCGTGCGTTCCGGTGTGATGGGATTTTTGATGCGCACATATTCTTCTTCAGGGTTTTGTTCCCTATTGGGTAAGATGGCCGCCTCACGCTCAATGGACGTCTGCCGATAGGTAAATGTATCCTGCAGACCAGCCTGCGTTAATATTTCGCGGATGCGGTCGCTCATATCCACTTCCTGGTTTCCTCGTTGGACCGGTAATTCGTGCGACATACGAGAGGCTGGGATCTTATCATAGCCATAGACCCGGCTGATTTCTTCCAAAAGATTGGCTTGGCCGACTAGTCCTGGTTCTATATCCAGGCGTGTGGCAGGTGATTTGGCGGTAATCTGACCATTCACGATGCGACATTCAAATCCCAAGCGCGTCAAAATGTCTTCTGCTTCTGGAAGTGGTATGGTAATGCCCAGAAAATCATGTATGCGTTTTTGAGTAAGGCTGACCACAGCATCTTCTGGGGGCGTTGGGTATTGGTCGATAACGCCATCAACTGCCCTACCCCCACCCCATTCAACCAACCTTTGAAGACAGAGGCCTAGGGCTTGAGCTGCCAGTCCGGGGTGAACGCCCCGGGAGAAGCGGTAAGAGGCTTCACTGTTGATGCGGGTTTTACTACAGGTTTTGCGGATATTAATCAGGTTCCAACTGGCTGCCTCAAGCAGCACCTTGCGCGTTTGTTTTTGGATACCACTCTGTACGCCGCCCATCACCCCAGCCAGTGAGAGAGCCCCTGCAGTATCTGAAACCACCACCATCTGTTGCTCAAGCGCCAGTTGTGTGCCATCCAATAATTCCAGCTTCTCACCTGGGTTGGCTGAGCGGGTGATGATTTTGGGGCTTACCCCAGCGCTGCGTTCTTTCAAAGTGTCATAATCAAAGGCATGCAGGGGTTCTCCTGTTTCCAGCATGGTGTAATTAGTAGCATCCACGAGTGCATCGATCGGGCGCATGCCTGCCAAAGCCAAACGCCGCTGCACCCAGTAGGGGCTGGGTCTGGCTTGAGTTTCTTCCACCATGCCAAGCATAAATCGGGGGTTCAGTTCGGGGTTGCGAATTTCGAGTTCAACTTTACTCACAATTTCAGCACCAGATTTTAGTGCCAATCCCTCTGGTAGACGCAGTTCACGTTTGAATCCTGCCGCCAGTTCCCGAGCAATGCCCATCATGGCAGTGTTGCGCACCATGTTTGGCAGCGTGGAGACTTCAAAAACAGCATCGCCCATGTAAACTGCCAGTGGTATTCCAGTTGGGGCGTCCGCATCAAGAATGATAACGCCATCATGCTCATCAGAAATACCAAGTTCTTTCTCACTGCAGATCATGGAAGAGGATTCCACACCTCGAATAACAGCTTTCTTTAGCTTGCTGAGCACCTGCCCGGGTTGGTGACCATCGTAGATCATGGACCCTTCTCTGGCGTAAGCAACCTTGAGAGGCTGGGCAAGTGGTCCCTGCCCCTTATAAGGGAATAGATTGGGTGCACCCGTCAATACTGTATGCACACCTTGGCCATCGTCTACCTGGCAAAGGGTAAGCTTATCCGCGTTAGGATGGATGCCAACTTCATTAACCTGGGCAACCACAATTTTTTCAGGATCCCAGGCCAGGCCAGTAAAGCGAAACTGTTGCTTGACGCCTTCAGGTGGTTTTGGTAAACCAACAACTGTAATGCCTTCAACCTCCAGCCCAAGCATGGTTAATTTGTAGGCGATCTCTTCCAGGCTTAAGCCATCGAGATTGACGTAATCTTTAATCCAGGAAAGTACTGCTTTCATATCTCTCTCCTCTTAGAACTGTTCGAGAAAACGAATGTCATTGTTACGCAGATAGCGGATGTCATCCACCTGGTAGCGCAACAAGGTTGCCCTGTCAACACCCATCCCGGCCGCAAAGCCGGTGAATACCTCGGGGTCGTAACCGCCATATTCCAATACCTTAGGGTGCACCATTCCGCAGCCACCCCACTCCAACCAGCCGCCGCCATGGCAGACTCCACAGCCTTTGCCGCCGCAAACAAAGCATTCCACATCAAGTTCCGCGCTGGGCTCCGTGAAAGGGAAATATGATGGCCGCAACCGAATTTGGGTTTGTTCGCCAAACATCCGGCGGGCAAAATCCTGCATGGTTCCCTTCAAGTCAGCAAAGGTGATTCCCTTATCAACTGCTAAAAGTTCCACCTGCATGAACTCAATCTCGTGGCTTTGGTCTTGTTGTTCATATCTGAAACATGCCCCCGGTAGAATCACACGGATGGGTTGAGGGCAATATTCCCGCATGGCGTGGATCTGACCTGGTGATGTGTGCGTTCTCAGCACGACATTATCATTCTCGGTATAAAAGGTATCCCACATATCCCGCGCGGGATGATGAGGTGGAATATTGAGGAAAGTGAAATTGAAATCATCTGTTTCAACTTCAGGGCTTTGATAAATCTGAAAACCCATTTGGCCAACTACCCGGTAAATTTCCTGGGCAGTCATGTTGAGGGGATGAATGCGCCCGCGCCGCAGACCACGGCCGGGCAAGGTAACATCGATTGTTCCCTGGCTCATCTTGGCTTCAAGTTCCTTTTGCTTGATGAGAGCTTGTTTACCAATTAGTGCGGTTTCTAATACGACCTTAGCTGCATTGACAGCTTTTCCAAAAGCCGGGCGGTCTTCGTTGGGAACGGTTACTACCTGCCCAAAAGCAGACATTGTTACTGAAGTCTTACCCAGGTGGTTCTGCTTCCACTGGTCAAGCTGGGCTTGGTCCTGCACCTTTTCCAATTGCTCAAGCGCGATCTTACGCTCTTCTTCAAGTTTCTTCTCAATTTCCAACATATTTCCTCATTTCTTCAACGGGCAAGAAAAAACCCGCCCTTCATGCAAGGGACGGGTCAAATTCCGCGGTACCACCCTCGTTGGCCAAATCTGGCCCACTCGATTGCCTATAACGGGGCATTCCGGTGCTAACTACCACCTTACAGCTTCACTAGCACAACTCCGGAGGGAACTTCTGCTTCTTCCGGCTGGCAGCTTTTCACCTTTCGCTACCTCTCTGAAGCCTTCCTGAAGCTTACTTTCCTCGTTCAACGTTGATGTGTCAATTATAGGGTTTCGATTGCTGATGTCAAGACAAGCGGACCCGGAATTAAACCTTTGCCCTTAACAAACAAGCTCGCATAGTATTCGTAAGAAAAATCACCATATAATTGGTTCTTGAAATGCCAAAATTTTTTCAGCGCTTAATCAGCTTCTTGCTTGGCCTAACTATCTCGTTCATCTCACTTGGACCTGTGAACGTGGCCAGCTCACCTAACGTAAAAGCAGCAGAAAAGTCAATTTTCCCAGAGCTTGAGACCTGTACCAACTGCCGTATTGAAGAGAATAAGCGGGTTGGGCTCACTGGTACAGTTCTGACAGTGCAGGCTACTATGCTCTATTTGATCCCAATCCAGGATGATTTTTCCGTTGACCCCTTTGCATCAAGTCTAAAAGTGCCCATTCATCCTGGCATGAGTTTTGAAATTGCCCATACATATCAACTGGTCGATGGCTTTTCGCGAGCTTCAAGCTATGGCCTTTTGGCAAATACTTATGGAGGTAAATATCTGGGTGTATTGCTTCTATCCTCAAATTCTGTGATGAACACGATAGATTATGTTAAAAAGAACGTACGTATCGGCCCGGTTGTAACTTACATTGCAGGCGCAAATGACCTTTACCCAAACAAAGTTGAAAACATTCTGCTGGCACTTGAGCATTTGTCAGCTTATCAGAACCTGCACCAGGGTTTCAAAGCCGATAAATACATATCAACCCTTAGAGCATTTGGTTTCTATTCTTATGATACTTTTCAGGCGTATAAACTTGGTGCAATGGCCTCCGGAGTCACCGCACCTGCCGGCGGTGTTTGTGCGGTAGCGACTGGCTTGGCTTCGCTGGCCTACCTAACCGAGGGTGCAAAGATCATTGACATCGTGCATCATGATTCGGACCACCTTTACTTCCAGGGTCCATATGGTCCAACCGCTAAAGAGGTCGATTCTGGCATCTCCATCCGCCCAGATGGCAGTTTTGAAGAGCTTGGTTTCACCATGCCGAAGGCAGGATTTTTCAGAGTGGATGTTCAGCTTTTACCCAGCGGAGTAGTTTACAATGAAACAGATCCAAAAGGATTACGGGGTCTTTCTGACGCACTCTTGTTATTCAGTATCTCTTATAGCCCAAAACCTCTGCCCGAACAGGCAAACAATATTGCCTTTCAGTTGGCTGCTTTCCAACAATTCAGAACGTCTGCACACACAATACCTTTGTTCCAGGACGATAATTCAGATCCCGAAATAGTTCAAAACCCCGAAAACGTGCTTACCAATATTCAAATTATTTCCACTGCTCAGGATTAACTTTCATTTAGTCTCATAGCCCAACCAAGGCTTGCTAACCTATGGCAGGTATAATTCAGATAAATACCATGACATTTCACTGTACACACATTGCAACCAAATGACAAAAAAAGTCACGTTTGTTCTCATCGCAATTCTTCTTATTCTCGCCCTTGTAGCAATGATCGTCCCTGCTTTTTACGCTCGCTTCATGGCAGACGATTACTGCATGAATGCCGGCGCACAGAATACAAGTCTTCTTTCTTTCTTTGAGTCTGTTTATAGGGGTTGGTCTGGTCGCTTTGCTTACATCACCTTGACTTATTTTCTGTCAAGAATTCCACCTCAGTTTTTCGGCATGCTGGTGACAACAGTTTTGCTTTTTTGGCTGTACGTGCTTGCCAGGGCCATAAGTGGAAGTTCTCAACTATTCAAGAAAAAGTTGAGTCGGGTTGAAAGTTTGATTCTCGTGTTAGTTCTTTTAATTGCGTTGTTTAAATCCATCCCAAATCTTTACCAGGATCTTTACTGGCGCGATGGCCTGGTAAATTACATCATCCCTTTGGTCTTTACGAGTCTGAGTTTTTTGCTGTTATCAAATATTCTTCAGACTGAACTGACTTTTACTAAAGCAGGAGCTTTATCAATTTCTACTTTATTCTCTGCTGGATTTTCCGAGAGCGCCAGCATTGCCAACGTTACTCTTTGGTTAACCTTATGTATTTTGATAAGCATATTTAATAAATCACAAAAAATAGTCGTTTTAAAAACGCTTGGAATTGCTACCTTAGGCGCATTGTTAGGCTTCCTAATCGAATTTTTTGCCCCAGGAAATCTTGTCCGCTCTGGAATATTACCTGACAAGCCTGGCATAGTAGAGTTAACTGGATTAACGTTGCGGAACGTTGCCCATCTCTATGGTCGGCTACTGACATTAAACTTCACTTGGGCTCTGTTTTGCCTAATAATTGGGCTATATTTCGGCTATACTGCCATAGACAAACCTGAACAACCTCATTCAAAAGGCAACTCACCTATACGCAACTGGTTTGTGGGATCAGCTTTAGTAAACTTTTTACTTGGCTCAGGTGTCTGTGCGGCAGTAGCCTATTTGATGAAGGCTTACCCAGATGACCGCATCATCATCATCCCCTATTTCTTTGCGTTGTTGACGATTCTCATGACGGGGTTAAGAATTGGAAAATGGCTCAATGCACGAAAACCAGCCAGTGATAACCCCAAGAACTGTCACAGGTTGATTGGGATGAGCCCTTACATACTTATTGGTATGGCATGTGTGATTGCCTTTACCTTCGCATCTGACTTGAGAAAGAATTTACCAGGCCTGGCCGCTTACGCCCAACGTTGGGACGCACGGGATGCCCTAATCCGCGCTGAGGTGGCTACTGGAAAACGAGACCTCATCATCCCTGGTCTGGAGAGCCGATATGGTTTACCGGATCTCCAGCTTGAAAAAGAGGATTGGGTCAACCGTTGTATAGCTGATTACTATGGAGCAAACAGCATTACCGGCAGATAGAAAAACAGGCGGCAATAGCCGCCTGTAAGCTTCATTAGTCAAAAAATTACCTTGCAGCCTCAACAATTGCCGCAAAATTTACTGATTTCAGGCTCGCTCCCCCTATCAGTCCGCCATCAATATCTGATTGGCTAAAGAGTTCGCGCGCATTCTTATCATTTACTGAACCGCCGTAGAGAATGAGCATTGAATCAGCATCTTCTTTACCAAAAAGATCCTTTAATATGGGACGAATAACGCTCTTATGAACCTCATTTGCACCTTCAGGTGTGGCTGCCAGCCCTGTGCCAATCGCCCAAACGGGTTCGTAAGCAATAGTCAAATCTTTAGTTTGCTTACCAGAGACTGACTTCAAGCCCTCCCTCACCTGCCTGGTTACAACCTCAGCAGTAGTACCAGCCTGATTTTCCTCTAAAGTCTCCCCAACACACATAATTACTTTGAGCCCTTGTTCAAATGCAGCAAGTACTTTTTTATTTACAGATTGATCAGTTTCACCAAAGAGAGCACGGCGTTCAGAATGGCCAATGATGACATACTCCGCTAAATCTGTGAGCATGCCCGCAGAAATCTCTCCTGTATATGCGCCTGATGCTTCCCAGTGCATGTTTTGGGCACCAATATGGATTTGAGTACCTTCAAGTTCTCTCTTTGCGATACCCAAACCAACGAATGGTGGGCAAACAATGACGGTGACATCTTCAACACCTTCAACCAAGGGTTTGATTTCCTTAAGCAGATCTCTGGTTTCAAAGATGGTTTTGTTCATTTTCCAATTGCCTGCAACCATGGGTTTTCTTTTCATGATAAATTCCTCAGCTTTCGTTTTAATAATCTCTGATTGATTTTATCATCTCCGCTATCATGTCTTCACGATTAATGAAGGGGACAACAAAGAGGAGGTTGCTTAGCAACCTCCTCTATACAATTTAATTGTGATTATGGTCTATAAATGGCTGGGCGTAACCACATGGCGTTCATCTGTTCGGTGGTATTGCCTTGCCTGGCCGCCAGTATGAATTGAACTGATTGGCCTGCCAGAGCTGAAAGGTCTACCTTCACGGTGTTCATTACGCCATCGTAAGACTGATCCCAAACTGCTAAGTTGGTCATGGTTCCATTGTTGCCAATACGGTAGTTCAATCCCATATCAACATCGCATTTTGTGGCTCCACCTTCACACATGATCGTAGCCTGGAAGACATCGCCCGACTTGACAAGAAAATCAGGGTAGATGCCGATGATATAGACCGTGCCGGTCTTATTGGGTACCGTGATTAGAGCGGGTTCATCATCTTCGCCACCAGTTTCGCGAGTGGGAGTCGGGTCAACCAGCACATAACCCTTGGCGTAATCTCCAGCTTTCCCAGGGAATGTTAAGGTGCCAGCGCCAGTACTCCATTTGGCTTCAGCTGCGCGCGCGGTAAAACTAAATACTTCTCCGGTTGCAGTGGATGAACCAGTTACTTCGATGGAAACCCAGAAAGGATTTTTGCCTTCATCACCTACACCGAAGCGTACACCATTGGGGTTCACCAACATCCATTTGCCAACATACTTGCCAGCAGTTGAGGGGGCAACCATCGGGACAGAGAAGTCCACCATCTGACCGGGCTTGATCACAGCGGTCAGATCACCAAACTTTGGTGCGCCCATCAAATCGCCACTTTCGTAGGCGATGTCAAAGCGAGAATCCCATTCACAAGTCCCGGTGTTTTTTAGACGCCAGATTTTGTTAAAGGCTGTTCCAGCAGCGTATTTTGTGCCATCAGGCACAGTCACATCCTTAACAAACTCTGCTCGGTAGCAGGGAACAGGTTTTGGTGTTGCCGTTGCCTGAGGAAGAATTACCACAGTAGAAACAGCAGGCTTTGTTGTAGGGGTCGCGACTACAGTTATCACCTGGGGCGGTTGGGTAGGCTGAGCAGCCGGCGTGGCTGTGACTACGATAACCTCGCTGGTCGCGGTTGCTGGTTTGGCAACTTCAGTCATCTGGGCAATAGCCGTCGCAAAAAAACTTTCTGTGGCTTTGGCCTGTATGGTTTGCATTGCTTCCTGGACGTATTGTTCATTGGTTTTGGTTGCTACACCAGGCATGTTACAGCCCGCCAGAACAGCCAACAATCCAAGGGTAATAATGGCTATTGTTATTTTGAACTTTGATTTGTGATTCATAAGAGACTCCTTCAACTCCATTCGTGTACTCTTAAGACGCCAAGTCCAATGGATAAGTTCCTGAATTAATAAAAGAAGCGCCTGGCTGGCGCTTCTCATGTTCTGCTAATTGGCAGCAGTGATCGCGATACCGAGCGACCAGTTGCCATTTGGGCCGTAACCAACAAATTCTCCCAGTGGAGTAGTGACATTCCAATAGTCGTAGAACTTTCCTTCGGAGAGAGCTCTGAAATTAATCTGTACATCGCAGATGTCACCAGGTTGGATGTCATCAGAGGTATTGGAACAAAGGCGAACTTCGGATAACTTTACGCCATTCGGGTAATCAAGTGTGTAACCGCTTTCAGGACGCAAGTAAAGGAAGTAATCTGATTTTTGATCCTTATTCATCGACCATGCGCAGGTGCCATTGTTCTTAAGGCGCCAAGTTTTTTGATAAGTTGTGCCAACAGATACTGTGCTTCCCGTCTGAATTCCGCCAATGTCACCTAAAAACTCAAAAGAAAAATAACATTTACCTGATTCATCCCAGTGCTTGACACTTTGGTTGGCCGCGGGGTTTACTGTTGCCGCAGCTGTTGTGGGATTAGTGCTTGCCTGAGTTCCAGCTGCCACGGGTGTGCCAGCCGCTGCTGTTGGCTGGGCCTGGGTTGGGGTCGGCATGGGTGTAGCTGTAGGCATTGGCGTATTTGTCGGTTGAGACAATTCAGTCAGCTTGATCGCCATCTGTTCAACTGCCATCTGGGTTGCCTTGGCCATCTGAGTTTCAGCCACTCGTGTAGCAATTTCTACAGCGGATGGGGTTGCAGGAGCGGCAGGTTTACATGCACTCAGGCCAAGCAAGACTATAAGCAAAAAGCCTGTAAGCATCAAGAATTTGTGTTTCTTCATAGGGTTTCTCCTGATTTGCGCGGAATCATCCAATTATTATCATTTGGATTTTACCACGCTTAAGAATTCGTTCTTTCGCGTCAATAACACGGATTTTCTTTTTGACCAGATGGTAAAAGAGGGCAGCTTTCGCCGCCCTCCAATTACTTGACCAACATTATTACTTGTCTGTAAGTGCAGCCAAACCAGGCAGCTCCAGGCCCTCAAGCATTTCAAGTGAAGCCCCACCACCAGTCGAAATGTGGGTAATCTTGTCTGACAGACCGCTTTTATTGATCGCTGAAACACTATCACCGCCACCGATGACACTGATTGATTTGCTGTCGGCAACTGCTTCCGCGATCGCGAACGTGCCCTTGGCAAACTTCGGGAATTCAAATACGCCCATAGGTCCATTCCATACTACAGTACCTGCATCCAGGATTGTGCGTCGATAAGCTTTTACAGTCTTAGGGCCAATATCCAACACACGCCAGCCAGCGGGTACGTCGCCCGACGCGACTAATTTTGAATCTGCTTCAGCGTCAAATTTGTCCGCGAGGACCATATCAACCGGCAGCATCAGTTTGGCTTCGCCTTTTTCAATGAGTGCTTTTGCGGTCTCCAGGCTTTCTTTCTCTACCAGTGAATCTGCCATGTCGTAACCTTTGGCAGCCAGGAAAGTGTTAGCCATACCGCCACCAATCAATATATGGTCTGCCTTTTGCAATAAATTGTCAATGACACCAATCTTGTCGCTAATTTTTGCTCCGCCCAATATGGCAACAAAAGGCCGTTTCGGGTTATCGATGGCATTACCTAGGTATTGAATTTCTTTTTCAAGCAAGAATCCAGCTGCGGAAGGTAAAAAGGCTGCAACCCCGGCGGTTGACGCGTGCGCGCGGTGAGCAGTGCCGAAAGCATCATTTACAAACAAATCTGCCAGAGCGGCTAACTGTTTGGACATTTCCGGGTTATTCTTTTCCTCTTCAGGATGGAAGCGGGTGTTTTCAAGTACAAGGATCTCACCAGGTTTCAGACCATCAGCAGCTGCCTGAGCAACTTCACCCACACAATCAGCTGCAAAATGCACTGGAGCTTTTACCAGGCTTGCCAAATGATCAGCAACCGGCTTAAGTGAAAATTGAAGGTCCTCTGAGGTTTTCGGGCGGCCCAAATGAGAGGCCAGAATTACAGCAGCTCCATTTTCGAGCAAATAGTTAATGGTAGGTAACGCAGCAGTGACACGGGTATCATCGGTGATCTTGCCATCCTTGAGCGGTACATTGAAGTCTACACGCACAAGTACTTTCTTGCCTTCTACATCGAGATCTGTAACCATCTTTTTGTTGAACATAAACATCTCCTTCCAAAAATAACGCCATACCTACTAAACGGTATGGCGTTTGATATTGCGTTTTTCCTCGCTATTACTACTTCTTATAGAGAAGCAGCAACCATTGCAGCCAGATCAGAGGTGCGGCAGGAATAACCCCATTCATTGTCATACCAGGTCATAACCTTGACCAGATTACCACCCATGACCATGCAGTTTGCCAGGTCAACAATGGAGGAGCGGGGGTCGCCCTTGAAATCCATTGAAACCAATGGATCCATATACTCACCGGTTGTGTATCCGAGAATACCATTCAACGGGCCATCGGCAGCGTCTTTGAAGAGCTTGACAAGTTCTTCTTTGGTTGTGGACTTCTCGACCGTAGCAACAAAGTCAACAATTGAGACCGTGGGGGTAGGTACACGCATGGACATGCCGTCAAATTTGCCCTTTAGCTCAGGAATTACCAGGGCAACCGCTTTGGCAGCACCTGTAGAGGTGGGGATCATATTCAGGCCAGCAGCGCGGGAACGGCGCATTTCTTTCCTATGACCCTGATCCAGAATTACCTGATCGTTGGTATAAGAGTGAATGGTTGTCATCACGGCGTATTGGATCTTCAACGCGTCGTTGACGATCTTGGCAGCAGGAGCCAGACAGTTGGTGGTGCAGGAGGCGTTTGAAATGATGTTGTGTTTGGCAGGATCGTAGTTGCCTTCGTTCACACCCAAAACCACTGTCAAGTCTTCATTCTTTGCAGGCGCAGAGATAATTACTTTCTTGGCACCACCGCGCAGGATGTGTGCATCCGCACCAATCTTTTTGGCGTCAGGATCACTTTTTGCATCGGTGAAAATACCAGTTGATTCAACCACGATATCCACACCAAGCTCTTTCCATGGCAGATTGCCAGGGTCCTTTTCTGAGAAAACTTTCAATAGTTTGCCATCAATTGCGATATCCTTATCGTTGACAACTTCCACTTTTCCCGGGAAAATGCCGTAGTTGGAGTCGTACTTGAATAGGTGGGCATTAGTCTTTGCATCGAAGAGGTCATTGATTGCAACTACCTCTAAAGTGTCAGCATGGCGTTCAAGTAATGCCTTGAGAACCTGCCGTCCAATACGACCAAAACCGTTGATACCAACTTGAATTTTTGACATGTAAACCTCCATGAGATTAAAGAATACTTTTAGTATTGTTTTTGCTTGATTATCAGAAAGATTCTATCACCTTCTTGTTAACAATTTCAAGAAATATAAGGCTTGTAAGAACCTTAATTAAAATTTAACACTGATTTTCTCTTTCAACAGTATAGAAAAGGGTCTTAAACCGTGCCAACTACAAAAGCGGACCAGTACGTTCCTCAAAAAGATTGATGATGGCTTTTGCCAACTTCTTCGAGTCGTGGCGCCATGGATAAAGGTCATCAGCCAGGTTGGCTTCATAGACTTTGTAGTTCTTAAAGATTTCTTCGTCTGCCTTTACCCAGCTAATATCCTGTGCTAATTGCCCTTTTTGATCCTTGTTACAAATCACCAGGTCAAATAGTGACCTGCCAACATGTCGTTCCAATACGCGCAGGTGGTCAGAGGCTGAAAAATTATCTGTCTCTCCGCGCTCGGTTGCTACGTTGCAAATGAAGTATTTTTCTGCTTTACTGGATTCGATAGCCTCAGAAAGACCCATCACCAATAGATTTGGCAGCAGGCTGGTATACAAGCTGCCAGGGCCGATAATAATCAAGTCTGCGTTCAGAATCGCTGAAATCGTTGGTGGATAGGCCAGGGTGTCGCTGGGATCCAGCCATACACGCAAAATCTTACCGGGTGTGTTTGTCAGTTTGGATTCGCCGTTAATCTGGACAATTTCACCAGTGTCTGGAACCTGCAAATCTCCCACCAGCTGTACGCTGGCTAAGGTGGAGGGTAAGACCTTGCCGTAAATGGCCAATACCCGGCCGGATTCTGCCACAGCTTCTTCAAAGGACCCAGTAATTTCAGACAGCGCAGTGATAAAGAGATTCCCAAGGGAGTGGCCTTCAAGCCCAGACCCAGAACGGAAGCGGTATTGAAAGACCTGCGAAAGCAGCGCTTCATCGTCGGATAATGCTGCCAGGCAATTTCGGATGTCGCCTGGTGGTAGCACACCCATATCCTTGCGCAGTTCCCCTGAAGAGCCGCCATCATCTGCCACCGTCACGATAGCAGTTACATTGTGGGTATATTCCTTGATGCCTCTAAGTAATGAGGAAAGTCCGTGGCCACCACCGATGACAACAATTTTGATTCCCTTCTCGCGCTGCCTATAGTGGCTTATCGTATCCCAGACTGGTCGCCCATTTTTTTCAAAAGGCCGAAGCAGAGCTCGGTTTGCACCCCAGATGCCGAGGAAGATCAGCGCAAATCCCAGGCCGCCAAAAATCAGGAAGCGAATGGGCCTGGCAAGGAAACGGAGGGAGAGCACCTCAAGGATGGGAATAACTGTTGGGTTTTCAGTTGTACGGTAGTAATTGAGAATGATTAATGCAAGCCCCAGGCCGAGGAACATAGCACCCAAAATCGCCAGAACCATCCAACGACGATAGCCAGTTCCAGGTGCAAACCAACGCGTTTCCATCCTGATCTTCCGGCCTAAACGCTGAAACCAGTTTTCTTGTGTCTGTCTAGGATTAAGCATCAAGTTGATGATAATCTCATTCCTCAGGGCCGTCAACGAACGGCAGTTCTAATATGGAGGCACTGTACCTGGATTGAAGCGACTGGCTTAGTGATAAAATAAAAACCATTGGATTACCTTTATCTGGAGCAATTATGCCTATTGTGACCTCAACTCTCGTTATGCGCTCAGGACCGATCCCAGGTTCTTCTTATATTCTGGATAAGCCGGAGGTCATTCTCGGCCGTGAGCTCAACAATGATGTGCCGGTTCCGGACCCTGAAATTTCCCGCAGGCACGCCCGTTTTATCACCCGCACAGATGGTGTTTACATTGAGGATCTGGGTTCCACTAATGGCACCTTCCTCAATGGCGTCCGCATCAAGGCACCTACTTTACTCCATACAGGCGACCTGATAACACTGGCTGAGAGTACTGTCTTTGTCTTCGAACAAAGAGGGGAAGAACCAGTTTATACACAGGCACCCTACATTGCGCCAGTCGTTGAAGAACCACAAGTTTTTCAAGCCTACGTTCCTGAACAACCAGCCATCCAGTACCAGCCAGTGCAAGCCCCAATTCCTAGTTCAGCACCATCTCCGTCCCCTGAGGTTGTTACTGAACCCACAAAAATGGGATGGTGCTCCATCATTCTCATAATTCTTTTGATTTCACTCATCCTCATCATAATGGTTCTGGTGTTTATGCCTGCCTCCTGGTGGTGCACGCTTACCTTTAACGCCCTTAGCGGCTGCCCTCTCAAGTGATTTAGAAATACTGATCAGGGCTCTAAGACAGCCCTTTTTTGATGCTGAACGGAGAACGAAAATAAATGAATTTTCCAAGATTAATTGCCACTGATCTGGATGGCACAATTTTGCAGTTTGGTACCTACATCTCAGATCGGGTATTCAACGCTCTACGTGCTGCTAAGGATGCAGGCGCGATCCTGGTGATTGCCACCGGTCGATCCTTCCCAACAATCCCGCCCATTTTACTTTCTGAAGATCTCTTTTCATATGCCAGTGTTGCTAATGGAGCCATCGTTAAGGCCTTGCCAACAGGAAAAACCATTTTCAAAGAGCTCACACCGGTTCAAGAGATCATCAAACCGGTTCGGATATTGGAAAACATGGGCTTTACATTCGCTTTGCAAACAGAAGAGGTGGAATATTACGAAGAGCGTCGAGCTGTGCAAGCAACTAAGCGCTTGCAAGAGTATCCAGAAAAACTGGCAGAGTATCTTTCATTCCTGGCATCAACACAGTTGACGAGTTCTGTGCTTAATATCTTGGAATCCTTAGATGAACCCGTTGTAAAAGTGAACGCGTCGCAATCAAAAGGCTTCGATATGATCAAATTGGCGTCTGAGCTTGCGGTGCAATTTCCTTTGGAGTTCAATGCAGTTTCCCACAATCACATCGAGATCACTTCAAAATTGGCTACCAAGGGCCAGAGCTTACTTAACTTGGCTGAAATGCTTGGCATTCCAAGAGACGAAGTGATTGCTTTTGGAGATGGCGGTAATGATCTTTCTCTCGTCGATGGTGTCGGTAGACTCTTTGCCATGGGCAATGGCGATCCTCGCATCAAAGAAATCGCTCATGAGATTGCGTTGCCAGTCGAACAAGATGGTGTTGCAGCGGTACTGGAAGAATTTCTGGCATAGGTTTATTATGCTTCTTTGGCTCCACGGCTGTTGTTCATAATTGCTTATAATAAACAGCGGGAGTTTCTATTGATCAAATCACCTGCTCACCAAATCTCTCTCTTTGATTCCAATTTGCCCCACTTGTTTGTGGGCCTGGGTTTGGAAAGTTTTTTGCTTAGCGGATTAATCGCTATCGGTTATCTTCAATCCCACTCATTAAATACGTCAAACCGAAGTATGAGTTGGTTAATAGCAATTTGCCTGACTCTCCTTTTTGGAATTACTTTCCTGTTTCAGGCAGCTGCGCTTAAAAAAAGGAATCAGCAAAGCAAGTGGCTTGCTCCTTTACGCTGCTTGGCGAAAAGCCCGGTCCTGGGTTTGTGCATCACTCTTTTCAGTTTCATTATCATCATGTTCAGCCTGAGTGAACTCTCTGACCCTGGCGACCAATTATTTAACAAGTTAATGGTCTGGATTGGACTGCTCTTTTATACCTGGCTACTCAGCCTGCTGATCTATTACGTCATTCATAAGCAGCAAGCTTTTCGAAGTAAGGCAAACCAAAGTCTGGCCATCACTTTGCTTGTTTTCGCGATCCTCTGGATTCTGCTTTCGGTCACCCGTGTTGGCTTGCAACCTGATAGCCGCTATTGGAATACCGCGGGCGTGCCCGTCTTGGCCATTGCCCTGGCCGGCATCCTCTTGGCCATCATTGTTATTGATCAGGGCATGCGTTGGCTTATCAGGAATAATAGTTGGCAGCCCAGTATAGGGACCCGGGTTTTGCTTGAAGTTGTTCTGGTCTTGGGTATTTGGTTGATTGCCAGCTTGCTTTGGATCAAGACGCCATTCTCAAACAGCTTTTTCTTCTACGGACCTCTACCACCTGACGGCGCACTCCTGCCCAGCAGTGATGCCCGACTAATGGACTTGGGCGGCCAATACCTGATCATTGGGGGTAAACTCGAAACCCCTTACTTCACTGAGAAACCTTTTTATGCACTCTTCCTTGGATTAATCCATTACTTCTTTGGTCAGTCCTACCTGGTTACCACAAACGTGCAAATCCTCATTCTCGCGCTCTTTCCGGTCTGCCTTTACCTGCTAGGTAAGCAGTTCGCGGGGAGGTTGTTCGGGCTGGCACTGGCAACTTTTGGAATTTTTAAGGAATTTACAGCCCTATTATTCACCTATAAAATTTCTGTTTCAAATTCGCGTCTCTACATGACTGAGTTTCCGTCGGCCTTACTGCTGATTATCGCCGGCTTAATGCTTGTTCAATGGCTTGGATATCAAAAATCATCGAAGACCTTGCCGTTGGCGGCCGGGGGTATACTTGGCATTGCCAGCTTCGTCCGATCAAACAATGTGGTGGTTTTTGGTTTCTTCTTGCTCTTCCTTTTCCTTATTAACCTCCGAAACCTGAGAAAACAATTGCCATACCTGGCTCTTTTCACTTTGGGTGCTCTATTTGTGATACTGCCCTGGAGCGTATACACCCGCGTAAATTACGGCAAAGACCCGATCACCTGGAAAGTTCAACAGGCACTTTTTCAGCGTTATGAACCTGACTCGCCCCAACCAATAGAACCCATAACTCAGACTTCTGACACCAAGATTGTGCTTGCATCTCATCCCATAACTAGCCAGGGAGAGTCGCTGACAAATAAAACTTCCGTACCTGTACCAACAGCCACTAATCCAAGGCCTAATGGATTAGTGCCAATGTCAGCGGATGAGTCGCCTCAAGCGGATTCCGATATTGTCCAGATTCCTCAGGAAACACCAGCTCTCTACAGTAATAGGCTCGTGCTCGTCTTGGGCCATTTTTTCAATAACCAGGTCAAAGCCCTCTTTGTTCTGCCTTTCCAGATATTCCCACAAAAACCAACCCTGGTTCTAAACCAGGAGTATTGGCGTGAACCCATTACATGGACTGGCCAATTACCTCCAGAGCAAGCCTTGGCCTTTGCCTCTAACCTCATCTTCATCAGCCTTGGACTTTCATATGCCTGGAAGAAGCTTGGATGGGCTGGGTTTGTTCCGTTGTTGCTAAACATCAGTTACTATCTCTCTAACGCTCTGGTACGAACATCTGGTAGCCGGTATCTTCTGCCAGTGGACTGGACGATCTATTTTTACTATTTGTTGGGGATTTGGAGCATACTCCTCTACTTCAATCTAATTACCTCAAATATAACTCCTGTACATACTTCATCAGTGCATGCCGGGATGAAAATCCACTCCTTTTGGGCTCTCATATTGACCGGAACCTTACTTCTGATAATCGGGCTCAGCCTGCCATTGCTAAACCTGGCCTTCCCAACACTTTATCATGATGAAAATAAGCAAGCAGTATTTGAGAGATTACCCTTACAAAAAATCAAGGATGAAATTGGCATCTCACCAGAAGGAATGCGTGAATTTTCAGAAAAACCTTATGCGGTTCTGATTTATGGCAAGGCGATCTATTCAGGGTACTTCAGGATAAAGGAAGACCCTGTAATTGCCGGTAATACCTTCACAATTCTTACACCAACCCAATATGATGTGCTAATCGGAGACGGTACAGAACCCCAGGCACCACTGCCAGCCGGAGAAGACATGATCGTAGTCGGCTGCCAACATTCCGGCGAACCTTATATCGATGCTTATCTTGGTTACTTCGTGCAATCAGACAAGCTTATATGGGCAACGAACACAACTTTTCGTGATATTTGTCCCTAAGGCTTAAAAAAGCCCAAAATTCTATTTTTAATTTGTTAACGAAAGCAGGAATTTGCCTGATAGGGTATAATTCTTAGGTTGTAAATAGCCTATTTTTTGAAAAGAGCCTGGAAATTCCATGACTGAAGACATCGACCTGCCCGAAGACATCAACAATCCAATAGAGGATGATTACATCGCTCTTGATGGCAACAATGCAGGAAATCTGCAGTCAGTAGACATCGACTCCCAGATGCGCACGGCTTATCTGGATTACGCCATGAGTGTTATCGTTGCCCGTGCTTTGCCAGATGTTCGTGATGGCCTCAAGCCTGTGCACCGCCGCATCCTCTACGCCATGCACGACCTTGGTATCCACTCCACCTCGGGCTATAAAAAATCAGCCCGTATCGTTGGCGAAGTGTTGGGTAAATACCACCCCCATGGCGATAGCGCCGTTTACGATTCCATGGCGCGTATGGCTCAGGATTTTTCCATGCGTTATACCCTGATTGATGGGCAGGGAAACTTTGGCTCCATAGATGGTGATCCGCCTGCGGCTATGCGTTACACTGAAGCCCGCCTCGCAAAAATCGCGGATGAGGTTTTAACTGATCTTGATAAGGATACGGTCGATTTTGTAGATAACTTTGATGGTTCCCTGCAAGAACCCGAAGTCTTACCCGCGCGGATGCCAAGCCTTCTAATGAACGGCTCAAACGGCATCGCGGTTGGCATGGCTACCAATATACCGCCTCACAACCTGCGGGAGTTGGTAAAAGCACTTGAAATCCTTATTGACCGCTACGATGAAATCGAAGATGTGACTATTGAAGACCTCATGCAGGTTATCCCTGGGCCTGATTTCCCAACAGGTGGCATTATTGTAGGAGACGAAGGTATTCGCTCAGCCTACAGTACAGGTCGGGGGCGTTTGATCATGCGCGGTGTAGCTACCATCGAAGAAACGAGAACCGGGCGTTTTGCCATCCGCATTTCAGAAATCCCCTACCAGCTCAATAAAACCAGTTTGATTGAGCGCATTGCCGAACTCGTGCGCGAAGGGAAACTTGATCAAATTTCTGACCTGCGCGACGAATCTGACCGCAAGGGTATGCGTATCATCATCGAGCTCAAACGCACCGCCCAACCAAAGAAAGTGCTCAACCAACTCTTCAAATACACAGCCCTGCAGTCCACCTTTGGCGTGCAGCTGTTAGCGCTGGTCAATGGCGAACCCCACATGCTTTCTCTCAAGAAAGCGCTTGTGCACTACCTTGAGCATCGCCAGGTGGTCATCACACGCCGCACCATGTTTGACCTTGACAAAGCCAAGAAGCGGGCTCATATTCTCGATGGCCTTCTGATTGCCCTCAACAATCTTGACGCAGTCATCAAAACCATCCGGGAATCCAAAGATGGGGAAGAAGCCAAGAACAACCTAATAAACCGATTTAATCTCTCTGAAGTGCAAGCCCAGGCAATTTTAGACATGCAATTGCGGCGCTTGGCAGCCCTTGAACGCATCAAAATCGACGAAGAATATAAGCAAGTCACTGCCCTCATTGCGGACCTTGAAGACATTCTTGCACATCCTCATCGCATTTTGAACATAATCCGTACTGATTTGCAGGAAGTTTCAGCCAAGTATGGTGATGAACGTCGTACGCGTATCGATCACGATATGGACCTTGACCTCTCTGATGAGTCATTGGTACAGGCTGAACCTGTGTTCGTGTCAATTACCAACCGAGGTTACATCAAGCGCGTTTCTGACCTGGCTTACCGCTCACAAGGCAGGGGTGGCCGTGGTGTGCTTGGCCAATCCATGCGCGAAGAGGATCAGGTGGTTTTATTCCAACGCTGCAACACACTGGATACATTGCTCTTCTTCACTGACAAGGGCAAGGTCTATTCCGGGCGTGTCTTTGAAGTACCTGAAGAAAGCCGGCAAAGTAAAGGCCTACCCGTAATCAATCTGATCAACCTCGTGCCCGACGAAACGGTCACATCTATTCTCGCAGTCAAAGATTTCAATGCTTTCAAGTATTGTGTCATGGCCACACGCAATGGGCGCGTCAAACGCATTCCCCTCGAAGATTTCAAAGATGTGCGCACCTCAGGCCTGATTGCTATCCGTCTGGATCCCGGGGATGAATTACGTTGGGTTCTGCCAACCAACGGCACAGATGATGTCATCCTTGTCACCAAGGAAGGCAAAGCTTTGCGCTTCCATGAGAACCAGGTGCGTAAAACTGGCCGAACCACGATGGGTGTCACTGGAATTCATTTATCTGAAACTGATCACTTGATTGGGATGGAAATTGTTGAGGAAAATGGCTCCTTATTGGTGATCACGGAAAATGGCAAAGGCAAGCGCACACCTCTGGGGGAATATATCCCCAAAACGCGTGGAACTCTGGGTGTTTCAACCATCGATCGTAATGTTACCGACCTCATTGGCAGGCTCGTGCAGGCCAAGGTGGTTCAGGATGATGAAGAAGTCACGATTATTTCCAAGGGTGGCATTGTCATGCGCACAAAAGTGTCCAGCATCTCTGTACAGGGGCGTGCCACGCAAGGTGTCAAGATTATGGATTTGGAAAAAGATGACAGCGTGGCCGCAATAGCCCGCATTCCAGCAGAGGAAATTGCTTCAGCTTCTGCGGCAGCAGTTCAGGCGGCCAATTCGCCGGAGGAGACCTTCTGAATCTTGCCCAGATGGTTGCGCACAATAAGGCAACCATCTTCATCAACAAATTGAATTTGATAACGGAGAAGCCTGCCATCATCCGCATGGAAAAAGGCTTCTTCGCCTTTATAAGCCAGATGCTCATTCCACAAGTCGATGAAGTCTGAGGTTGGAAAGATTGGCCGCAAATCCATAATTTGTTTCAAGATTTCCTGTAACAATAAGGCGCGGTCCAAGGCTTTGCCTGTCGCAGTCTGAATACTGGTGGCTGGGTAGATAATGCGTTTGACGTCTGGTATTGACTCATCCAGGATATTGATACCCATCCCCAAAATTATGGCTTTTAACTGCTCGCCGTCCCACAAAGATTCCACCAGCACGCCGGCTATCTTTTGATTTTTAAGCAATACGTCATTTGGCCATTTTATATAAGTCGTTATTTGCTCCATGTTCTGTAGAGCACGCACCAGGCTAAGCGCTCCCAAAGCGCTGAAACGCCCGGCATAACGTGTTTTTTCAGGAGTTGGATACAGCAACACAGAAAATGTGAGTGAAGATCTACGGGTTGAATTCCATTCTCGTCCACCACGGCCACGCCCTTTATGTTGGTAATCAGCAACAAAAACTGAGTACTCAGGCGCGCCATTTTCTGCTGCCCTCAGGCAATCATCATTGGTGGAACTTGTTTCTTCCATGTAGTTAATCGTAAAACCGGGCACTTTTAGTTCTTTTAAATGGCTCATTTTCCCAACCTCAATAATGGTATTTGCTGATCTTCACGTGGGATGGCAAAACTTATCTCAGCCCCCTCGCGGTATTCTTCGTTTACCCAAATACGGCCTCCATGGGCAGTGATAATTGCTTTACACAAATAAAGGCCCAGGCCTGTGCCCTTGGTCTTTTTGATAGCCTCTTCAGAACGATAGAAACGATCAAAAACATGTGGG
>CAYMNM010000003.1:35284-48749 GCA_964391795.1 uncultured Anaerolineaceae bacterium
TGACCATGATCTCGAATGCTGACTTGAACTTCACGGGTGTTCGATTTTCCTGTAACAGAAATTTCACCACTCTGGGTATATTTGACAGCGTTTGAAATCAGGTTGGTCAGAACTTGTCGAAGGCGATACTCATCACCAACAACCAAGGGGAAATCCGTTGGAAAGCTAAGTCTGAAGCTATGGGACGGGTCTTGTTTCTTGAACCGGTCCACAACCTCAGCGGAGAGTTCAGCCAAATCCACTTCAGATTTCTTCAGGGCAACACCGCCACTAGCCTGTAATCTACTGGCATCCAGCAAATCCTCCACCATTAGTGCCAGGTGATCAGCCTCTTCTTCTATAACACTTAGGCTTTCCTGAACTGTTTTCTTGTCCCAGGTCACATCATCCCTGCGAAGGGTGCTGGCATAACCCTTGATAAGCGCTATCGGTGTTTTGAGTTCGTGGCTCACCACAGAAATGAAGTTAGCTTTTAATTCGTCAGCTTCTTTGAAACGGCTGATATCCTGAACAGAACAAATAACATTAATCAGACGGCCCTTTTCATCAAAAAGGGGTGCGTAAGAGATGGATATGGGTAATGGTGCCAGTCCCCCAAGGCGGCTAATTTCGCCTTCCATCATCAATTCTTCCCGGGAGTATTTGGCCCAATAGGTTCGCGAGGATTCTTCAAGTGACACACCTGCCGGCTTATGCACCCAGTTGATGACTTCAGAGTACTTTTTACCAATCATCTCCGATTGTTCCAGGTTGAGCATTTTTTCAAGACTGGTATTCACCTGTGAAATCTTCAAATCACCATCCAAAATCAGGATACCATCTGCAACAGCCCTAAATAGGGCTGCCAGACGCAGGCTTTGTTCAATGGATTGGTCATAAAGCCGCGCGTTTCGAACTGCGATAGCAGCCTGATTGGCAAAGCTACTCAGGATTGAGAGATCTTCTTGGTTAAAAGTTGTCTCTGAGTTTCTCAGAACATATATGACCCCGATTTGTTTGCGCTGCACAATTAGTGGCAATCCAACCCCATTTAGGGCTCCCATCGAGACTTCTTTAAGGTAATTGTTCACTTCAGGTAACAGATCAGGCACCTGCTCAGACTGACCCAGATTTTTCATCCACACATTCAAACGGCTGATCAGCGCGCTCGGGATGCCTTGGGCTACCTTGATGGTCCAGTTTTCGTTGTCCTCATTCAGGGAAATAAAACCTGCCTGCCCGGAAAGCATGTCTACAGAAATGGAGAGGATGCGCGTGAGCAGGGCTTCAAGGTTTAATTCCTCGGTCAATGCCCGTGAAATCTCCAGCAGGTAATCTCTTTGACGGATGCGATAACTTGGCAACATAAAGTTATTCTAAACCAGAGTCTTTAATTATTGGTTGGACTTGCACATTTTCCTGCGAAGCCAACCTTGATGATTTCTTGGAACGATTGTTATTAGATCGTTATTTGTTTATTTTTCAACCTTGCCAAGCAGGCGGTATCGGTCATATCCATGCGCAGCGGGCAGACTGAGATAAAACCCTGTCTGAGGGCCTCAAATTCGTTGCCATCTTCTTCGCGGCCGGTGGGTGGCTCTCCAGTAATCCAATAACGGGGCTTGCCTTGTTCATCGATATCCTTTTGCACCCGGTCGAAGTAGACCCGCTCTCCCCCACGAGTAAAGCGCACTCCCGAAAAATCAGCTTGTGGTTTAAATGGCAGGTTGATATTCCAGATGTGACCGTGACTATTCTCTGATTTGAGCCCCAATAATTGATTGATGACCTTAACCGCAGCTTTGGCTGCTGCTTCCAAAGCAAGTTGATTTTCCTCAACATTTCTGCTTTCGAACGAGACGGCATAACCAGGCAAGCCAGCAAGGGCAGCTTCCATCGCTGCCGTAACAGTACCTGAGTAGGTGACATCCAAACCAATGTTGTTATGTGGGTTGATTCCAGAAACCACAAAATCAAATTCCGCATCCAGCGCGCCCATTAAAGCCAGTGCGACGCAATCCGATGGTGCCCCATCGCAGGCAAAAGCATCCGTGCCACCAGGCAATTTTACCGATTTGATGTACATCGGACGGGTAAGCGTCTTGACGTGCCCGCATGCAGACCAGTTCTTATCGGGGGCACAAATGGTAACATTGAAGCCTGCAGTTTGTAAGGCAATCGCAATTGCTTCAAGCCCAGGGGCATCAACACCATCATCATTGGTAACCAGTACTTTATTCATTTTCACCTGCAAAATTTAGTGACGCTTGCGCTTCTTTTTACCTTGAGGTGTTGTCTGTGCTTCCCCAGAAGTTTGGGTGGTAACTACAGCGTTCGACTCACTCGGTATGTCCTCACCTTTGCCAACCTGTACCTTAACACCTGTTTCAGGCATCACTGGACGGTAACGGAAAATGGTGCCGATGACACGTTGGCGAACCTCTGATAACAACTCTGAGAACATGCTGCTGGCCTTTTGCTTGTACTTGGTCAGCGGATCTTGTTGAGCGTAAGATTCCATCGAGATGGACACCCGCAGGGCTTCCATTTTGGTAAGGTACTCCACCCAGGAATCTGTAATCGTTTCAAGTAAAAGTTGGCGGTAAATTCGGTTCTGGGCTTTGCCACCAAGCACCGGGATTACCTTTTCCTTTACTTCCAGGTTGATATCTCCCAGCAAAACATCTGCAATGCGTGTAAACGCATCTTCCCCCAAGTTCTCTTTAAGCAGTAATTGGGTGTCTTCCGGTGTCTGGTTAAGCGTAAAATTGTTCGCGCGCATGTGCTCCCACTCGGCATTTCCAAAGACTGTCACAAATTTCTCTTCTGCAAAATAGAGGTGAGCCAAAATCTGCTCTGTGAATGCCTCAGGAGTCTTCCGATCGATAGTTTTCGCCATGGAAAATAAGTAATTTAATCGGTCACTGGCCTTGATTACCCGTTTATGCGAACGCGGGTCAAAGGTGACCCTGGCCCCTTGGGTGGTCAGTTGTAGCGCCTTGAGGCGGGAAGCTTCATCTAAAACGCCAGCCTCCACCAAAGACTTATTGGTCTCCAAATCCCTCTCAACTTCGCCTTCAGCCCCAAACAAACGCTCCACCCTTTTTTGCAGCGTGCCGCTTACCTGCTCAAGAATGGTGGCCTTTACTTCTGCCCAGGGCTTGATGGCCAAGTCCGTAGCTTTAATGGGCCAATCCTCATTAAAACGGCGTTCCAAAGTGAGTAATGCTCTTCGAACCAGTTGCAGGGTCAGCCCGGCTTTCAAGGTTTCCCTCAGAGCTGGTTTCATCGCCATGGGATTCTGGAACAACTCTTTTTGTTGGGCATTGCTCAAACGCACGGGTGTTTGCACGATGGCTGATAGCTCTGCCTGCAGGTCGTGCGGTTGCTCAGGGTCAAAGGTTTCAAGATATGCATCCAGCGAATCGCCCCGTTCAACCATTTGAGTTTTGAGGGTCTGATCCCCCTTATCCAGCATCTCCACAACGCTTCGCTCAAGGTATGCGTTTTCCGCTTCTACAGCCTCACGGCTCATCCGCTGTAGCTTTTCCTTCAATTCTTGGCTGGTCGCCGGCTCACCGAGAGCCTTCATAGCCAGGCTTTGAGCGAACGATGGGTACTCGACCCAAGGGGTAACAATTGGCGGCTGCAGGTCCTCAAGATAGGCAAGCAATTTCCAGAGATCTTCTTTGTCTGCAAACGCGTTCTCCACCCGAGTTTTTAGCTCAGTCTCCAGCATTTGGTTGACATCCTCGTGGAGATCATCCTTTTTAAAAATCTTGTCACGTTGCTGGTAGATACGGTTGCGTTGCGAGTTAAGCACATCATCATATTCCAGAAGGTGTTTCCGCACGTCAAAGTTGGCGCCTTCCACACGGGTTTGCGATTGTTCAACCATCTTGCCAATCATGCCCAGTTCAATCGGTACGTTTTCATCAATCTTGAAGCGACTCAACAAGCCTTCCATATTGGATCCGCCAAAGAGGCGCATCAGGTCATCATCCAATGCAAGGTAGAAGCGCGAAGAACCCGGGTCTCCCTGACGGGCTGCCCGACCGCGTAATTGGTTATCAATACGGCGCGCTTCATGCCGTTCAGAGCCAATTACATGTAAGCCTCCCAGCGCACGAACTCGATCCATATTCTGCATATAAGCCAGGAAGCCATCCACGGCTAACTGTTCTTCTTCGTCCAAATCTCGGGGTAGTGCCTTGACGGTTTCCAGACGCTGCTGCATAGTCATGTTGTAAGGGTCGGCCTGGCTATGAGTAGCAATAATTTGGTTGAGCCGGGAAAGTTGGTCCTCAGGAAGCTCCCCACCCAGCTTGATATCCACACCTCGGCCGGCCATATTGGTGGCAATAGTGACTGCCCCAAATGCCCCTGCGCCAGCGATAATCAAGCTTTCTTCGGTGTGCTTTCTGGCATTGAGCACCTTGTGCGGGATGCCGCCTTCAAAGATCGGCTTCAGACGTTCCCAGGCAGACTCCTGCAAATTAAGGGCATATAAAAGCATGGCTTTATTGCTGTCATCACCTGGGTCTATACTGGTCAGGCCTAACTGGGTACCCAAACGCCGCATCTCTGGCACACGCAAATCCTCAAGGGGCTGTCTAAGTAAATCCAGTTCAGGGGCAACTGAATAATCCTCTTCATCCTTGCCCTTTGAGCGCAACCAGGCCTGCCGCAGTAGCAGGGTTTGCATCAATCTGCGCACACTCTCGGCGTTTAAGCGACCTGATAGTTTTTCCGAGTTCTCAACAGAGGTACTACCCACCAATTGGGGTCTGCCAATGGCATAATACTGGGCAATTTCCCGCACAATCGCGCGTAATTTGCCTTCCGAATTGCGGTAGATGACATCGGGGTAGTCCTTGCGTTTGAAGTATATGGGCTTCTTGGAGCTATCACTTGAATTGTAGTAATAAGTGTACTTGTAGCCCTCCTGATCCTTATCTTCAGCTGATGCCAGGCCAGAGTCTGCCCGCATGGCGCGGTATTCAAGGTTGGTCGGAATCGGTAACACATCAAGCTTGTAAATGCGGAAAAACTCTTCTTGTTCAGTTTCAGCTGTACCCGTCATGCCTGCTAATTTTTCATACATGCGGAAGTAGTTTTGGATGGTGATGGTTGCTTCGGTGACGTTTTCCGCCTGCACCTTTACGCCTTCCTTGGCTTCCACCGCCTGGTGTAAACCGTCAGACCAGCGTCTGCCAGGCATCATACGGCCGGTAAATTCATCAACGATGATGACATCTCCACCCTGAACGATGTAATCCTTATTGCGGAAGAATAGGTACTGGGCGCGCAGTGCCTGCTCAAGGTAACCAAATAAACGGGCTTGCTCGGGGGTAACATCTTCAGGCCGATCAGGGTCAGAAAGCGGTTCTCCCAGAAGATCTTCAACATGGGCAACTCCCAGCACGGTCAAGGAAATAGCGCGTTCCTTCTCTTCGATTTCATAGTCTTCAGGGTTCAATGCCTTGGCAACCTGAGCCATGCGCACATAGTTAGCGCTATCTTCATGGGATTGGCCAGAAATAATGAGCGGTGTACGAGCTTCATCGATAAGAATGTTGTCAACTTCGTCGATGATGGCGTAGTGATGGCCACGCTGCACCCGATCGTCCCAACGCATGGTTATGTTATCGCGCAGGTAGTCAAAACCAAATTCGCTGTTGGTGCCATAAGTGATGTCCGCGGCATAAGATTGCCTGCGATGGCATGGCCGCAAGAGGTCGTTTTCTTCTTTCAGATTACGTTCTTCAGGGTCGTACACGAAAGCAAGCGTTTGACCGCTGGTATCGCGTGCCCCTTGCAAAACACCGACAGAGAGCCCCAGGAAGTGATAAACCGCCCCCATCCAGCGCGCGTCTCGCCGGGCAAGGTAATCATTGACGGTTACCAAGTGGGCACCCTTGCCTTCAAGGGCGTTTAGGTACAGCGGCAGAGTGGAAGAAAGCGTCTTTCCCTCGCCAGTGCGCAGTTCGGAAATGGAACCTTGGTGCAGGTTGATACCGCATATGATCTGGGTATCATAATGGCGCTGCCCCAGCACACGCTTGCTGGCCTCGCGCACAGTCGCGAAGGCTTCAGGTAACAATTGGTCGAGGGTCTCGCCTTTGGCCAGTCTTGCTTTGTACTCAATTGTTTTAGCTTTGAGTTGCTCGTCATTCAATTTTTCAAAGTTGGCTTCAAGCCCGTTTATTTTGTCAGCGATAGCTGTGAACTCGCTAATTTTTCTTTTGTGTGGGTCTGAACCAAACAATTGGGAGATTTTTTTGAACATTTTTCCTCGTTGGCGTGCAAATTTGACCTTCCCACGCCGCAAAAGATTATAGCATAGACGGTTTTCGTACCAATCACCCACTGTAGACCATTTGCTACGCTTGAAACCTCAACAAATCTGAAGCGCATGTGTACAGCAAATTGATTCGACAACTTATAAAGATTAAAATGCGGATAATTTCCACCCAAACGAATCGAGGAGCTATGTCCAAAGCAACTAGCAATGCAATCACTACCTATGTCATCATTGGCGGTGGGATTGCCGGTGTAAGTGCCGCTGAAGCCATCCGAGAAGTGGATAAAACCGGCAAAGTAATTCTCATCTGTAATGAACCAGAAATGCCATATTATCGTATGAACCTCACCCGCTACCTTGCCGGTGATATAAACGTGTCATCCCTGCCACTGCATCCGGATGATTGGTACAAAATGAATTCCGTTGAACTTAGGCTCAACACATTTGCGGATGCCATCAATCCAGTAACCAAGGAAGTGCACATTGCAAGTGATGGCACAATCCATTACGACAAACTCATCCTTACAAATGGCGCGCGTCCTTTTGTGCCCCCCTTATCCGGAAAGGATCTGAAGGGCGTATGGACCGTGCGAACGCTTAGCGATGCGGATAACATCCTCTACTGTTGCAGTTTGCACATGCGTGTGGTCTGTATCGGTGGTGGTCTGCTTGGCCTTGAAAATGCTGGCGCGCTGGCCAAAAGAGGCGCGGATGTAACCGTAATTGAAACCTTCGACTGGCTGCTGCCGCGTCAACTACCCAAGGAAGGTGGCAAACAATTGGAAAAACTGATCCGAAAGATGGGCATCAAAGTACTTACTGGAGGCAGAGTAAAGGGAATGCGCGGTGATGAAGCTGTAGAAGCTGTCGCTTTTGAGGATGGCAGTGAACTGCCTGCTAACCTTGTATTAATCACCACTGGCGTTGCCTCAGATACAAAGTTGGCAAAAGCTGCTGGTCTCAAAGTCAATAAGGGCATCCTTGTAGATGAGCAAATGCGCACCTCAGAACCCGACATTTATGCCGCCGGTGACAACAGCGAATGCAACGGCAAGCTTTACGGCCTCTGGATGCCAGCCAAAGCCCAGGGAACGGTTGCTGGCCACAACGCCGCGGGCAGGGATGATCTTTTCCCCGAGTTACCGCCATCTGCCAAGCTGAAGGTACTGGGCATTGACCTCTTCAGCGTTGGTCAAATTTCCCCTTCAGACCCAAACGATGTGCTGGTTTACGATGCAGAAGGCGAAGACTTTACCGGTTTTGTATTACGGGATGGCAAGCTGATTGGTGCCAGCCTGTTGGGTGATGTAAGCCTTGCAGCTGAAGTCAAAGAAGCTGTAAATTCTGGGATGGTTTTCAAGACTGAAACGAATGAATCTTTGACAGTCGCAAAAATCAATGACGCTTTGCGGACTAAAAACACTTAAGATATATACATCAAAAATATCTATGAACACAAAATGAGCCGGAAGAATTTACCTCCGGCTCAAAATTTCAACCCATTATTGCTTTGTTACTACTTGCTTGTGCCGTCTCCCATGAATTTTGAAACGTCAATCATGGTATTGGCGTCACTGGTCATCACTTGAGGCAAAACTCCATTCCATTTGGTCAGGAAGAGGTAATTTAGGTACTCCTGGGTCAAGGCGCCTGTATCTTTTAAGGCTTTTTGGGCATCGGCCTGCCCTTGTGCCCGGGCAACCTCAGCCTGGGCATCAATCTCTGCCTGGAAAAGGCGCTGCTTGGCAGTCTCCACTTGTTGCTGAGCAACCTGTTTTTGCTCAATAGCGGCCTGATATTCCGCTGAAAAGTCGAAGTTGACAACGTTAAAGTTCTCTACGATGATGTGGTTTTTGGCCAACTCTTCTTTCAGGTCATTTTCAGCTTCCATACGCACAATCTCGCGCCGGGTTATCAGTTCTTCAGCTGAAAATTTTGCCGTGGTAGCCTTGAACGTGTTTTGCACGGCCGGGGCAATGATGATGTTTGCGTAATCCGGACCGATGTTCTGATAAACAGCAATTGCCTGTGTACCATCCAGATGGTAGTTGATAGCTACCGATGAACTAGCCAATTGCAGATCCTTTGACATGGCCGTGGCCTCCACCTGGTCTTTCTGAGTACGCACACTCATAAGCACGATACTTTCAGCAAATGGTAAATGCACGCCCAAACCAGGGTAGACCACCCGTTGTGCAGCTCCCCATCGTGTAACAACCCCAACATAACCGGCTGGGATCATGTGGATGGAGTTGGTAACCAAAATGATTACTCCCAATACGATTGCGAGTATTGACCAGATGCCTTTTTTAAAGTTTGGCATTTTCATTCCCTTCATGGGATTCTTTCCCTTGTTACTATCAGTAAATCTTGTATCGTACATCTTTCACCTCATGGAGCAATTATCTCGAATTTCCATTAACTTTGCCATAGATTCTCTACTGAACATCGAAATTCAAAAAATGAGTTTTTGATTTGAATTATTTGTAATTCAAATTAATTTTCGCGAAGTGACGTGTTTTATGGAAATTCAAGGCACCTCCAAAGCAGGGAAAACTTTTAATGAAGCTTATCTGCTAATTGTTTCAATTTTCCTTTGCGGTGCAAAATCCAGTGTTATATTAGTCCTGAAAGACCATTCTATGAGGGTCATTTATTGATCAAAGCGGCAATTCTTAATCCAAACACAGCTTTGAAGGGAATTACAGATGATTCAATTAACCCCACCCGAAAATTTACGAAGTGAATATGCTGTCAATCCAATCGGCGTGAACAGACAAGAACCTGTTTTTAGTTGGAACTCAAAGTCCCCCAAGCGCGGATCTTTTCAATCCGCTTATCGGCTTGTTGCGGCATCTTCCATGCAGAATCTAGACCAGAATTTTTTCGATAAATGGGACAGTGGGATCATCACAAGCTCCGCGAATTGCTTTGTCAAATACGAAGGCAAGCCACTCCTAAGTGCTGAGAGAGTTTATTGGAAAGTAATGATCTGGGATGACAAAGGGGTCAGATCTGATTGGAGTATGCCGGCCTTCTTTGAGATGGGTCTATTGGATCGCGCTGAGTGGAAAGGCCGCTGGATCAGCTTTTTAGGGGGCATGCACGGCAATGGCATTCTATTAAGAAAAGAATTCTATCTCAAAGGAAAACCCAAAAAGGCACGCATTTATATCTGCGGGATTGGGTATTACGAGCTTAGATTGAATGGCAAAAAAGTTGGTGACAAATTGCTGGACCCAGGAGCAACGGATTACAGTAAAACACTTCTTTATTCCATCTATGACGTAACAGACCAATTGATTCCAGAAAAAAACGTTATTGGAATAATTCTTGGAAGTGGTTGGGCAGGTACTCCAAAAGCACTTCTGCAGCTAAACATCGATTATGAAGACAATACGCGTGAGGAAATTTTTACAGACTTCGGAAAAGGTTGGGATGTAGCAAAAGGGCCTATTACTTACAATAGCATTTACGATGGCGAAGATTACGACGCGAGAGAAGAAAAAGACAGTTGGGATACCCCTGGTTACGACATGGACTCCGTTTGGCAACGTCCTGGAGGTTGGATACTCGCAACTGTCGTCGAAGATCCGGGTGGGGAACTTATACCAGAAATTATGCCTCCAGTCAGGGTAACAGAAAAGATAAAACCAAAATTACACCACGTGCTGGCTGATGGAAGCAAGATTTACGATGCCGGAAAAAACCTGACTGGATTTTTGAGTATAGCGGTCCAGGGCGAAGCTGGCTCAAAAGTTACCATGCGATTTGCTGAGGTCTTGAACCAAAATGGGCTTCTCGACATGACCAGCTTGAGGCTTGCAAGATGTGAGGACAGCTACATACTGAGAGGAAATCCGCATGGCGAAACATTTACCCCACGATTCACATATCATGGATTTCAGTTTGTCCACGTCCAAACAGAGGGCGCTGTTGAAGTAAAAGACCTAACAGTTCATTTCTTGCGCAGTGATCTGAGTAAAAACGCCAGGTTTGAATGCAACGATCCTTTCCTCAACCGAATGGCAGATGTCATGTGGCATACCGAGGCCTGCAATATGTTTAGTATTCCAACAGATTGCTGTCAAAGAGATGAGCGGCACGGTTGGGCACAGGATGCCGTTCCACGGATTGAAGGTTCAACTTATCATTTCTATGTTGCTTCGTTTTATGAGAAATGGCTGCGGGATATTTTTGATACGCAGGATGACCAGGGATATGTTGCAGACACAGCGCCTCATCGTTGGGGTAATCGACCGAGTGATCCAACCGTAAACGTTCCCATCTCATTACCTCTGCTGCTCTATCGGTATTACGGGAACAAAAGGGCACTTGAACAGTATTATTCGAACATGCAGCGTTTTATTGAAGCCCTGAATGGAGAGGCAGAAAATTACATCATTACGCGCTCTGGTTATGGCGAGTGGGCATGCCCGGCTTCTGAATGTATTGAAGAACCCAATGGTCCGGGTGCGGCAGCCAAGTACATTTCCTCAGCTTTGGTTTCAACTGCGTACTTTTACTTGGACGTCCAACAGATGATCGAAGCTTCCCGCGTTTTGGGAAAAGAACCAGAAATTCTTTACTACAATGAGTTAGCTAAAGCTATCAAGTCTGCCTACAACGAAAAATTCTTTGATGCAAAATCGGGTCAGTATGACCAGGGCACTCAGAGCGCAAACGCGATATCCCTGGCTTACGGCTTAGTGCCGGATGGATTTGAAGCAAAAGTTTTGGATAATCTTAAGTCAGAGATTATCAAGCGCGATTATCATTTAAGCACAGGAAATCAGGGGACAAAACTGGTATTTGAAGTTTTATCACAGCACGGCTTGGAGGATGTCGCTTGCGCCTTAATGCAGCAAAAAACATCACCAAGCTTCGGATATATGCTCGAAAATGGCGCAACAAGCATTTGGGAACGTTGGGAAGCGGATCGCAACAACAACATTATGAATTCGAGAAATCAGCCTATGTTCGCATCTTGTGCCGCCTGGTTTTATAAATATTTAGGTGGAATTCAACCTGGGGTGGGAGCAACAGGCTTTAATAAGATTCTCATTTCACCTAAATTACCGTCTCAATTGACATCTGCGCATGTCGAGATGACAGTAATGTCTGGAGAGATCATTTCTTCATGGAGAAAAACTAAAAGCGGACTTGAAATGGACGTAACGATCCCTTTTAATACCTTTGCTAAGCTCAATGTACCTTTTGGAATGTTTGATTCAAGCAGTTTTGCGCTGTACGAAAACGGAATAGTTGTTGATAAATCCTCAAAAATTGAAGGGTTAACACATATTAGTACTTGTGATTCCTATTACGAGATAGAGATTGGCTCCGGATCCTACCACTTTTTGCTGAATGGCACATAAATCGGACTCAAAACCATCGCGGGAGATAAGTTCAGCGTATCTAATTAAGGCGTGGTTTTATACACTTGCCAAGATGAAATGGTTAAAATAAACCAACCATTAGGCACTCTGTTTGCTTTCCAACGTGGCCACCCAATTGAACTTATTCAATCAGACGAGCAAGCTGTCAGAATTAGCTTTCAGGAAATAAGTTCCCCAAGGGGCAAAAAAGGCCTTGCATGGCTGCTCGGATGCGACAACAAATTCAATAATTTGAAACAATCCTAAATATGCATAATTCGCCACTTACAAAGAGCATCGGCCTACCAATAATTAGGCCTTGTTTCTACTCTCCTTTTGGCAATCTGGTCAATTTTTTATTCAGACTGTTCCACGCATTCAATAAACCTTCAATGAAAGGTCCCTTAAATGGACGAGTTTTTTGTTTTTGGCTGGATTAGCAAGTAAAATAAAAATTTGTATGACCATGCAACAAGAATCTGAACTGCTCCCTGAACTGGTTCTCGAAACCAGCGTTCCTGTCCTAGCTCAGGAAAAAACTGTTGATCATTTTGATATGAAGGGTGTCAGCCTGATTACGTTCGCCCATGGCTTACATGACACCTACTCAAGCTGGCTGTCTGCATTACTTCCCGTGCTCATCGAAAAATTCACCCTCACTAACACCATGGCAGGCGCCCTCAGCATGGCACTTACATTTCCCTCCGTCCTGCAGCCAATCATTGGCTATTTGGCGGATCGGAAAAACTTGCGCTGGTTGATTGTGGTGGCACCTGCCATCACAGCCTTGGTAATGACCAACCTGGTTGTCATTCCATCCTACGCCTTACTCTTCCCCCTCTTGATTCTGGCTGGGTTAAGCTCTGGCGGTATCCATTCAGTAGGCCCGGGTGTGGTAAGCCATTTCTCAGGCAAGAGTATTGGCAAAGGCATGAGCTTCTGGATGATTGGCGGCGAATTTGGCTATTCAGTCGGTCCGTTGCTGGCTACTAGCATGGTTGCGTTAATTGGTTTCAACCGTATGCCATTGTTAGCAGTCGGGGGAATTCTTGTCTCCCTTTTTCTGGTTTATGCCACCCGCGATGTCAACACACGCACTGCCAGTAAAGAACTAAAAATCAACCGCCCAGATTTTATAGCAAACATGAAACAAGTAATGTTTCCCATGGTCTTGTTGCTGCTTGCTCGTTCGTTGGCAGGGGTGATGTTAAGTACTTTTTTGCCTACTTTCCTTAGGTCCCAGGGGGCAAGCCTGGGCTTTGCCGGCGCTGGTATGGCTATCGCTGGAGCGGCTGGGGCAGCTGGTTCTTTCCTTGCGGGTAACCTCAGTGATAAGTTGGGACATCGCAAAATCCTCTTTATTGCTATTGTGCTCACCCCGGTAATGATGATGCTCTTCCTGAATGCCACTGGATGGATGCAGATTGTATTATTGATCCTAAGCGGTTTTTTTGGTCTTTCCATGTTTCCGGTCATGATGTCGACCATTATGAAGTTTTTTCCCAAAGATCGTTCCTTTGCAAATGGCATCTTCATGTCGCTTAACTTCATCATTCAGTCTTTAGGAGCGCTGGGGGCCGGGCGTATTGCTGATTTAAAGGGCATGCCTTTTGCTTTCACGGTGGCAGCTCTGACTCTGCCGCTCGGTTTGCTGGCCTTGTTGCTCATGCCCAAAGGCTTCAAAGCTCAGGAATAGGTTCAGGATTCTTCAACATCCGATCAAGATAAAATTGATGTGAAAAATGATCGGAACCTGAAAATTAGTTTCGATTGACACTCGTCAGGGATATTGCTATAATGACGT
>CAYMNM010000004.1:0-48623 GCA_964391795.1 uncultured Anaerolineaceae bacterium
CGAGCTTAGCCTTCGACGGCGTCCTTCAGGTCTTCTGCCGTTGAGGCAACCGCCTTATCGGTCTTGTGGGTCAAATCCTGGGCTTTGGTTTTAACTTGATCAATAGTTTCAGTCACTTGCTTACGGGCTGTTTTTGAAAGCTCGTCTGCTTTTTCCTTGCTTGTCGAAGCCAATTCACCAGCTTTTTCTGCGGTTACTTTGGAAAGCTCTTCAGCCTTCGCCAATGCGTCCTTGTAAGCGACTTCAGCTTTCTTTTTTGTTTCCTCAAAGGACTCGGTGCCCTTCTCGCGGAGTTCAATGGCTTTTTCCTTAATAACCTGGCGGGTTTCTTCACCGGTTTGTGGTGCGATGAGCAAAGAAACAACGGCACCAGCCAGTGCACCAAGGGTAAAACCCATCACAAAACTTCCAAAATCATTTGAATCTGACATATAAACCTCTCTTATTTTTTAAATTTGAACAAACCAACTAGCTTACTCAAGCTTGCTATTGAAGTATTTAACTTGATGACCGGTTCGGTCACGTTGTCACTCAGGAATTTAACCGTTCCTTTGAGTGTATTTACTGTATCAGTGGTCGAGTGCAAAATTGGCCTGACCTCATTTTGTAACAAATTAGTTAGCGTTGCCAATTGAATGATGAGCACGATTAAGGCCACGCCTACAACAAACATCTGCAGGGCTAATAAAATAATGAAAATATCACGTACATGCTGGGTTACGATAGGGCTTTGGGTCGCAAGGAAAACAATCCCAGCGATGACAGCCAGAAGTAACACAGCAAAGACGATCACAAGACCGCGATAACTTTTGCGTTTCTCTTCCGGTAAGGCAGCCTCGGCCTGCATTTTCTCTTCTACGGTAAATGTATCTTCTTCCATCGTTACTCTCTTCAAAATTATAGCTGAATCCTGATCAACAGGGGACCTAAGGTTGTACTTTAATCTTCGAGAATCAACTCCAACTGGTCTTCTGCAAAGCTCTCCAGATCTGACTCGATTTGGATTTCGCTAAAAAGGGAATCCTGCTTGATTACTATGTAATGCTGTTTGACTAATTCGAGGATGGCTAAAAAGACAACGATGGTATCAATGCGGCTGGGAAGCTCGCCGAGCAGGTCAGAGAAATTAGCGTTTGGTTTTGAACGAAGATATTGCACGATGTCAGTCACTTTTTTCCGCAAGGTCAGTTTGGGAATGGTTACACTACCATAGTCCAACTGATTCTGATCCTCTTTTGCAAGGTTCTCAAGCGCAAGAATAAGGTCCGTCAATCCAAAACCTGATATGTCAAACTGAACATTTATCGGGTATCGCTGAGGGACGTGCAGGTGCGTGTGCATGTCCGCGTCCAAACGTGTCTGTAGCCACTTTGTTGAGTTTTTTATCTCACGATAGATTCGAAGCTGCCTGGCAAGCTCTTCTCCTGGGTCTTCTTCTTCAGGTAGATGGACTGGTGGGTGCGGCAAGATGGCTTCGGATTTGATTTGGACCAATTTTGAAGCGATAACAACAAACTCTGAGATATATTCTGGGTCGGCTTCTTCGTGCTTGCGCACATACTCCAGAAATTGATCCGTCACCTCAGCCAAGGCAAGTTTGCTGATATCCAATTCAGCCTTCTGAATAAGGTCCAGAAGCAACTCCAATGGACCAGAGTATAGTTCTGTCGCAATGGGATACGTATCAGTCTTTCGGATCCATGAACCGGGCATTTCCTGATTATAGCGTATTCAGGTTTACCGCACTAATCTTCAGGATGAGAAAAGGTATAATGAACTCAATAAAATATTGAAAAAAGGATCTGGGAACAAGCGGGTTTTTTGAGGCCAAGTATTGACCTTAAACAAGCCGATAGTTCTGTCAAATAATGAACACTGAAGATACTTTTCGTTCTTACCTACCTGAAAAGGTCAGGACAAGCAATCGCATTAGGCGGGCACTGACCCACCGATCATACTTAAATGAAAACAGGCATGCATTGGAAGACAATGAACGCCTTGAATTTTTGGGGGATTCAATCCTTAGTTTTTTGGTAGCTGAATGGCTTTATCAACATTATCCCGAGAAAAAAGAAGGATCTCTGACAAAAATTCGCTCAGCGCTAGTTCACACCCAACAATTAGCTAATTTTGCGCGTAGAATAGAACTTGGATCCGCTTTGCATCTGGGTAAAGGAGAAGCTTTGGCGGGAGGGCGCGACCGTGACGCAATTTTGTGTGATGCTTTTGAAGCAGTGTTGGCCGCAATCTACCTCGAAACCGACCTGGAAACAGTGCGCAGTTTTGTCATTCCAATGATCGAAAAACAATCTGCCGTTGTGATTTCTGAACACTCAGAGGAAGACTCAAAAAGCAGATTGCAGGAACTGGTTCAAGCAGACGGCATGGCAACTCCAGTCTATCAATTAGTCTCAGAAAGCGGGCCGGACCACGCTAAAAGTTTTGTAGTGAGCGTGATCATTAATGATACGGAATTTGCCCAGGGCAGGGGTTATAGCAAGCAAGCGGCTGAAAAGAACGCAGCTGAACAGGCACTTCAGAAATTGGGAATTAAGGAATAGCATGCAGGAAAAATTAGCTTCCCTTGAAATGCAGGGGTACAAGACATTTGCCAAGACGAGCACGATGCAATTTCCTGCACGGATTACCGCAATCATTGGGCCAAATGGTTCAGGTAAATCAAACATTGCTGATGGAATTCGTTGGGTTCTGGGTGAACAATCCTATTCCATTCTCCGGGCTAAACGCACGGAAGACCTTATCTATTCGGGCTCTGAAATCCGTTCGCGGTCGGGTATGGCCGCGGTTTCAATTGTTTTCAACAATAGCGATGGCTGGTTGCCGATTGATTATGAAGAAGTCGTTCTGACCCGTCGGGCTTACCGGGATGGACAGAACGAATATCTGCTCAATGGGCAGCGAGTGCGGCTTAAAGATATCCACGAATTACTGGGCAAAACAGGATTGGGTGACCATACATACACAATTATCGGGCAGGGCCTGGTAGATGTGGCTCTATCAATCAAACCGGACGAAAGGCGGAAATTGTTTGAGGAGGCCGCCGGCATAGGAATATACCGCACCCGAAAAGAAGAAGCATTAAAACGATTGGATGTTTCCCAGCGCAATTTGGAAAGAGCCAGCGATATTGTGGATGAGATCAAGCCCAGGTTACGCAGCCTTGAGCGCCAGGCTGCCAGATTTGGTGAATACCAGATCGTACAGGAAAACCTTCAAAAAAACCTGCGTGACTGGTACGGCTACCACTGGTACAAAGCGCAGGAAGAAATTGAGGCAACCAAGGCGGATCTTGAAAAAGCAGAGAGAGATTCAAGTGTCGCTTCTCAAAAGTCGCAAGAGCAGCAAATAGCTCTGGCTTCTCTCCGTGAGAAGATTCAACTAAAACGAAATGATGTTAATGCTTTGCATCTATCCATGCAGAAATTGCATGAAGCCATGCAGCTAAAAAATCAGGATCTCGCAATCCTTGAGGAACGCAATCAAGCTCTTGAGCGCAACCTTCAGCAATTAGAAATCGACAAGGAAACCCTGAGTGAAGTATTAACGTCGGATCTTGAGAGCCAGGAAACCCTGAAAGCCGAAATTAGAGATCTTGAAATTGCACTCGCGGAAACCAAAACTGCAAAGGATACCAGCTGGCAAAAACTGGAAGCAAGCAATAAAGAACGCCAATCGCTTGATAAGCAACGGAATGAGTTACAAAGTCAACTGCTGACAACTGAAAAAGACCTGGTTGTTAATCGTTCGCGCCAGCAAGATCTGATTGATCGGTTAAACGCGTTTCTTTTTCAAAAGGCCAATCATGAAAAATCTCTAAATGAAATCGACCTCCAGGAGCAGGCTGCCCGGGATAGCCTTACAAAAGCAGAAGAGGCCTCAAAGGAAATTGAGGCAACTCAAAAAGAACTTGATTCCCATCGAGCAAAGCTTAACGAGGAACGAGCTGCTCTCGTAAGACAAATTGACCAGAACCTTTCACAGATCAACCGTCTAAACGTTGAGAAAAATAAAGCTAGTAACCGCCTGGACCTATTAAATCAAAGCCAGGCCTCACTGGCAGGTTACTCAGAGGGAGCAAAGGGTTTATTAAAGAATGCGGCTCAGAAAACATCTCTTGGGATTACAGATTTTGCGAGCAAGTTGGAGATACCTCAGGATTACGAGGTAGCCATTGCAGCTGCCCTTGGTGAAGCTCTGGATGTCTTGGTTCTAGGCAATGGAACGAATCTGGAGGAGACTCTGCAAGGTCTGGGTAAAGACGTCACAGAACGTGTGGCCGTTACAGGGCTCAGTTGGATTGATGAGTCCAAAGCAAAAGCAAGGAAGATTGTTGACGGCGTTATAGGGGTCGCCAGCGATCTCATCAGTACAAGCAGCGGGCTTGAACCTATATTACAGCGCCTGCTTGGAGATTTTTTGATAGTCAAGGACTTAACAGTAATCGATTCAGTTCGCAAAGCAAATCCGGGATTGAACCTGGTCACACTTGAGGGTGAAGTGTACCTGAGTAATGGCGTCGCGCTACTTGGAAAAGTCAAAACCGGCGGTAAAGTGAGTTATCTGCGAACTCGCAAGGAATTGGAAGCTGAGTTGCAAGCTGTTGAACTTCAAATTGACAAGACTAGTAGCATTAGCAAATCACTGCAGAACCAAAAAGATGCTCTTCAAGGTCAACTGGATCAGATAGCCCAAAAGGAAACCAGCACTCGAGAAAAACTGAATGCATCCTTGCAGGCCAAGAATAACGTCAGCTTGGGTTTAGCTAAATTGAGTAATCAAAGGGATTGGCTGAAACGGCAGCTGGAAACTTTAGAAAATGAATCCATCTCTTCTGAAGAGACTCTTGCGAAACTCAAGAATTCAATTATTTCAAAGGATTCAATTGTCAAGACTTTGACACAGAAAATTGACGAAATCAGAAATCTGCAAAGGGAAAGGCAATCTGACAACTTACAGCAAGTCTACAGCAATCTCGAGACTGAGCACAAGGTGCTAAACCAACGTTTGAGTCTGCGCCTGGCAAGCATGAAAGAAGCTGAACAACGCCTAAATTCCGAGCAAATGAGGTTCCTAGATTTGGAAAAGCGCATGGAAGCCAATGCTACCAATTTGGTGGCAATAGCTGCGCAAATAATGAAGCTTCGTGAAGGATTAGACGCTTCTTCTCTGCAAGCAAAGACTCTGCAATCCCAGGAATTGGATCCGCAGTTGGCTGATCTGGGAGAGTTAGAGAAAGACCTCGATACTTTGCAGGCTGAAGCAAGTTTAAGCCAAAAAGAGCTCTCCAATCGTGACCGCCTGGTGACGCATTATCAGTTGGAATTCGCGAGACAGCAAGAGAAACTTAACGCACTGCGTTCGAGAATTGAGGATGATTTTGGACTCATCGAATTTGAATACCGCAATGCTTATGCCGTTCTGACACCATTACCTTTCCCGGATATGGTGATCGAAACACTATCCGCAGTTCAAGAATTGCCTGAAAACATCGATGAAGAGATCCGGGAACTAAAAGCTCAAATTCGACGCATGGGGACTGTAAACGTTGAAGCCCAGGCGGAATATCAGGAAGTCAAGCAACGCTTTACTGACCTCACCAATCAAATCAAGGACTTAAACGCCGCCATCGACGACATCAAAAAATTGGTTGTTGATCTGGACGAGATCATGCGCAAGGAGTTTACCAGTACCTTCAATGCGGTTGCTGTAGAATTTTCCAGGATGTTTGCGCGTCTCTTTAACGGTGGCTCAGCCAAATTGATCTTGTCTGACTCTGAGGATCCGATAGAAGGCGGGATTGAAATTGAAGCCAGATTACCCGGTAAACGCGAGCAAGGCCTGGTATTACTTTCAGGTGGGGAAAGAAGCCTGACAGCTGTGGCTTTAGTCTTTGCTTTGCTTAAGATTTCACCAACACCGTTCTGCATCCTGGATGAAGTGGATGCCATGTTGGATGAGTCCAACGTGGGTCGCTTCATTGATCTGCTCAAAGATCTATCCAACGACACGCAGTTTATCTTGATTACACACAATCGCAACACCGTTCAGGCGGCTGATGTTATCTATGGCATTACCATGGGCAAGGATGGCGCCAGCCAGCTTATGAGCCTCAAGTTGGAAGAAGTGGATGCAGATTTCCTGAAGTAAATTAAACCTACATAGGCAACAGTTATTAAACAAGAAAGAGACTGAAGTAACTCAGTCTCTTTGTATTTAATTTTGTTGATAAGAATTACTACTGTACCGTGGTAAGGCCTTGTTCGATAATAGTCTGGAGCTGGCTTGGTACTGCAGGTTCGTAGGGGACCATTTCAGCCCAAGTGGGTTCAATCGTGATATCGCTGCGTTGATCCTTTAGATTTTTTATCCAATTCGTAAATTCGACGTATTTCATTTCTTCAAATTTCGTTTCATCAATGGGGTTAACCCCACGGCCAACGAGTTGGATGAGGTGGTATCCGAACTGGGTCTGGATTGGTGCACTAATTTCACCCACTTCTGTAAGAGTAAAAGCTGCATTCAAGAAATCCTTGTCCCAATTTTGGTCCTCAAGTCCCATCCAGCCGAGGTCACCACCATTATCCTTGGTACCATCGATGCTGTAAATCTTGGCAACTTCAGCAAAATCAGAGCCTGCTTTAATTTCATCCAGAGCTTTTTTGGCTTCTTCTTCAGTCGCGACGATAATATGGCGCACCCAGACTTGTTCCTGTTCAGGTTTCATGTCTTTGGTGATTTCGGCCAAAACGCGGTCCCGCAACATTTGCGCTTCTACGAGATTTTCCATGTCGTTGAAAGTCAAACCATATGTTTTCAACATGTCTGTGTAGCTTTTGACTTCCTTGGCATAGACCTGGGTCGTGTACACTGTTGGTGTGGGTGTGGTTGATGGTACCGCAGTTGGTTCTGCGCTGGTGGGAGTAAGCTCGACGACTGGTTCCGTTGGCAATGCCTGGGCGGTTGCAGTTTGCTGACTTGAACCAGCGGCCTCAGTTCCGAGAACCTGAGTAGGATCAAGTGTCGGGGCAGGCGTGGGGGTTTCAGTAGGTTTAATGATTGCAACTTGGGCTTCAGAGAGTGTTGGGGTTGCAACCATGGTGGGCGTGATTGTGGGCGTCAGGGTGCCATCAGGATAGAAATTGAAAACGGTTTGCAATTCAAGTTTCAACTCGTCTTCGGATATCTTGATGCCAAGCTTATCGGCTTCTTCCTTGATGAGCTGGTCGTCAATCATTCGATCGAGGACAGTTTTGCCATAATTGATGGGATTATTTAACTGATCCACCAAATTTTTAGCCGTTGACATGAAGCTGCCACCCATGGAACCGAACATTTGTCCGTATTCCGCATAACTAGCTGCCTGATTTAAAGATGTAAGCCGGGAATAACGAACTTGACTTTCGAACTCACGAGCCGTTATCTTTGTGTCGCCTACAAAAGCCACTGATTTATTGGGTTGCACATAAAGTGTGTTAACCAGGGAATAGACAACCAGGGCTAACACGGCCAGCAGGACGATTCCGCCGCTGATCATAATCGCGCGGATTTGGCGCTGCTCTTTTTCCTGACGGACAATGTGCTTGCGTGTTACCAGTTTTGGCTGTTCAGATGGTTTTGCCATAATTAGCCTGTTTATTCTTTGTTGTAGTTGTCAGTCCAAAGATCACCGGCAAAGGGGATCAGGGCAATGTGACGGGCGTTCTTTACCGCAGAAGCGATTTCGCGCTGGTGTAGGGCACAGCATCCAGTTTGACGACGAGGACGAATCTTGCCAGTTTCGTTTACATAACGCCCGATGAGTTCGGTGTTCTTATAATCGATCTTCAGATTTTTATCAGAGCAGAACTGACAGAATTTTGGTCTGGAAACATATTGGCGGCGATTGCCACCTTCTCTGTCACCACGATTTTCACGGGGGGTATAAGATCTTTCAGACATTTTTTAGCTCCTCTTAGTCCACACGGACGATAATGTGGCGTAACACCTGTTCGTTGTAACCCAGGGCACGTTTAATATTGACAATTTCTGCTGGATTGGTAGCAAATACAACCAGTACATAATAACCTTCGCGGGTTTTGTTGATGGGATAAGCCAGTTTGCGTTTGCCCCATTTGTCAGTTTTGGTGATCTCACCTTTTCCAGTAGTGATGAGTTTTTCGATCGTTTCGATAGCAGTTGTAGTAGCTGCTTCGTCCAGGTCTGCCTGGAGAATGTACACAAGTTCATAATTATGCATGCGTTCGAGGCTCCTTTCCTCGGGTTTGCTCCGTTTGACCACCGTGGGTGGGTACGGAGTGGAAGGTTGGTATTCAGGTATTCCTGAATTTAACGTTAGAAGTTTATCATGCTTTTTTGGTTAAACAAGGGCTCTTCCGTCCGGAAGAGCCCAAATGCGTGAAAAGAAACAGACCCTGTTCCGCTTAGCAGGAACCTCAGTGGTTGTTGCTGCGTCTGACATTGCGGCGGTCGCCGGCAAACAGGGATGTCGCGATAGAAACAATAATCGAAGCCAACAAGGCGGGCCAGAAACCATCAACTGTGAACCCAATGTTGAAAAGGTTTTTGGATAAGTTGGATGCCAGCAGGAAAACTGCCGCGTTGAGAACCAGGCTGAATAGGCCGAGTGTGAGCACAATCATGCCGCAGGAAAGGCCTTTCAGAATTGGAAGCAATATGGCGTTCAGCAGCGCCAAAACAGCAGCCATAACGGCGTAACTGACCCAACTGTTTGGGGCAACGTTGATGCCTGGAACGATGAGTGCGGCAACAAAGAGCGCTGCCATAATGACTAACCAACGTCTAAAAAGGTTCATTACTACTCGCTTTCTGGATAATTAACTCCAAACTTAATTTTACATAGAATTGTTAATGGCACGATAGAAAATATAGCCTCTGCCTTTCCATCCATTCATTCCTCTTGAAATTTTGTGTTGTGAGCGGAATAAGCCAGTAGTAGACAAGTCAGAAGCTGAATTTTCTGCAGTGCTTAGGGGTAGTGAATGCCTTCGGCGCGACTCGAACGCGCAACCGATAGCTTAGAAGGCTAGTGCTCTATCCATTGAGCTACGAAGGCATGAATTGCGATTATACCCCAGCGATCAGACAAGAATCGGTCGAATTCCTTTATAAACCCGACCTGTGCCGATCGTGCTCAGAATCGTCTGTGCCGGCTTGCCAAGTAGGACTGAAAGCTCTTCCGCGTTCATTGCCTTGTTGTGGTTGACAAGAAAAACCTTGAAAATTGAATCCACCAGTGGGGCGTTGGGTGAAATGAAGCCTTCCTGAAGGGCACAGTGTTCAACGAGTGTGTTCAGAATGGCATCGCCTTGGGTGACCTCTCCGGTCTGGAGGTCGACGAGATCAATGTTAGCTTCATTCTCATAAGCGGCAAATAATGCTTGGTGTTCCTCACAGAGGAAAGCCAACAAGCTATGACGCCAATTGCGATCCTGTGATTTCCACCAATCGAAATCGACCTGAAATTTCGTTTTTACTGAGGGTTTAAGCAGGCTGGGAAGGGCCATTAGTTATCCTTTCTTACTCCGCTAAGTGGTAGTAGTTATCGCCGATGTACTTGAGACTCTCGTGCGTTTCCAAAGCCTGCAAAAGTTCCTGAGGGGCAACCCTGCGGACGAGGTTAACAGCAGCGTAAAGATCTGTGAAATGAATGTGGGATTGATTGTTTAACTTGGCTAGTTCGTTTGCCATGCGCAGGACATCTTTTTCCAGCGGTATCTTCTTCGATTGGCGTTCTTTCCAGATTAGATCCAGACTTTCTGGATCCAGAATTTTTATAGCCATGCGATCAGAAAAACCAGCACTTATCGGTTGGCGCTGCAATGTCAGTACGATTCCGTTGTCCGAGCCAATCAGGAGGGTCTTGATCCACTCCTTGTTAGTACGTTTTTTCTCTGCTCTAATGCGGATAACGCCAGGTCGGTCGGTCTTACTAACTTCAACAATACTACCCGGGATGAGATCCTGGGATTCAAACCATTCACGTAAACCAATTACATACCGATCAGGGATAACAATCCAGGCAGAGATTTTTTGGCCTTGGTCGTCCACAAATTCAACTTTGACATGTTCCGTCTCAAGCGCGCTTGGAAAGATTCCCATAACCGCGGGTGTGATAGGCAGAGAACCAGCCCGCCAATGCGGGAAGTTGAGTACCAGTGAGGCAGTTTCTTTCTCGAGGGCAGAATCGAGATCTTTGCGGCTATAGCTGAGTTCATCATTGAGTTCAGAGAAAAGTTTCCGAGTTTCTTCAGGAAGTTCGGAAAATACTTGGCAAGGGGCGTTGTTTTGCAGCGTAATGGGCTTTTCAAGGACGTACTTGGGTTCGAGCTTTCTCAGAAACCACGAATACTCACCAGTCGTACCAACCTCATCGAAACGGGAATCTTCCTGTAAAGCGTAGTTGAGAGAAAACTCAATTAATTTGGGGTTGTCCGTTGATTTTAATTCCATGTCTTCAATAAGCTCAGCAGAACTAAGTGGTCCACCAGCTTGTGAGTCGAGAAGAGCTTCGACTAAATTAAGATGACCTTTGTGCATATCGACCAGCAAAGATTTAGGGAACCAGGCGGCACCAATTCGCACCAACTCACTTTGATTCTTCAATGCTCCCAAGATTGCAGCTTTGATATCGCGGCCATTATTTTTGAGGATTTCATCCACGGACTCGGCGGAAGACCCAGGTTGATTCGGATTAACTTCATTTAGGTTGTGGTTGGACAAGTTTGCTGCGAATTGTTTTTCGCTGCCATCTTCCATGCTTACGGTCATGACATCAAAGCTTCCCAATTGGGGGTTCAGGCCCTCTCGCATGGAGACAACTTTCCCACTTTGCCAATTCATAGCCGGAAAGACCAGGTTTTCGTCAGTGGTGTAAGTATCTTTGGGCAGATAAACCTTGCCGAGAGATTTTATTTTGGCCGCAATTTCTGCTTCGCGCATCTTAATGCGTGTAGCCACAAATACTTTTCCTAAGGCGTCAATATCCATTGGCTCTTCACGATCAAAGAGAGTATTGGTAAGGTTTTGGATGTCTGATTGGGTAATCGCAATGTCTTGCCAGTTCTCGGCGAAGTTCTGGGCAGGGGTGTATGGCATAAGTTCCTCTATTAGTTTAAATCTGGGGGAATTATACATGAAATAAATGCGTATAAACAAAAAGCTTGTCTTGACCGGATTGAAACGATACTTATTACTTGGTGAGAATTTCCTTAATGACTAAAAATACCCTGCTTCTATGTAATAAGGGGGGCGAATATTGCGGAGAAATCCTTATCTTCAGAGAAACAAAATCAAGATGGCAATCAAGACGCAAATGGAAGCAAAGGCTAAAAAACAAAAAATATTGGCATGGTGCCTGGGAGTAAGCGTTTGGTGACTTTTCCGAAAATGTCCAAAATTTATGACAGAGGAGAATTGGGATCTAAGCTTATTTGTGTCTATGGCTTTGTTGAAACTGATGCGGTTGATTAAGCGATCGTAGGCAGGCAAAAACTGACTTTTGGTGTACAGATTGTATTTTGAGAAAACTGAAAAGTCTCGACTAGCTTCTTCTCCCTGAATGCGAATGCTTGATGCAGATTCCTTAAGATCCGAAAGCAATTTCCAGTTACGGATTGATTGGGAGACGGCTTCTTCTTCCAAGATTACCTCGATGAAGAAATCTTGCTGATCTTACCATCACGGTCAACCAAGACCCTCACTGTCTGATCAAGAGATTTACCGCCAGGTAGTGCTCCTTTGGTGGTGAAGATCATTAAGGTATTCCCATAGATATCTTTACTCACCTTTGGCCGAACACCTGAAAAGTTGGGGTTTCGACTATAAACGGTTTTACAGACTTTGGCTAAGGTGTCGTTGTCCATGACCCTCCTATTTCTTTTTTCGGCGCAGGAAAGCTGGAATGGACAAATACTCATCCTGGTCCTGCTGATGGGAGTAATCCGGTCTATCCGAGTCGAAATTCTGTTCGATCGGTCCGTTAGCCTGGGTTGGAAGAGAAGCAGGTGCGGAACCTGGCTGTAAGAGTTCACTGGCACGGGAAGCCTCTTCATGTACAGCATATTGAGTATCCACTGTCTGTAAATTATCCGCTGAATTGCCAATGCCGGTGACAATAAGGATTAGCTGTACACGGTCTTCCATGCGTGGATCGGTGATAATGCCAGGAATAATTTCTGCGTGTCCGCCGGTGGCATCATGAAGTGCTTTCATTGCATCGGTTACTTCCTTGAAAGACATGTTGTAGGATCCAGTAAAGTTGGCAATCATACCCTTGGCAGAGTAAAGGTCCACATCATCCAGAAGTGGGTGGTGCAAGGCTTTTTCAATGGCTTGCTGTACCTTGTTTGGACCAGTACCGGTGCCAATGGCCATCAAAGCGCCACCGCCCTTCGACATGATGTTCTTGATGTGCGAGAAATCAACATTGATGAGGCCGGTTTCAGTAATTAACTCAGAGATCCCTTGCACACCCTGGCGCAAGACATCATCGGCAAGTGTGAAGGCCATGGTGAGGGGCAAGTCACGCGGTGCAACTTCGATCAGTTTGTCATTCGGGATGACGATGAGTGTGTCACAATACTTGCGCAGTTTTGCCAGGCCTTCTTCAGTGTTGCGTTGGCGTTTGCCAAGTTCGAATGAGAATGGTTTGGTGACAATGGCAATCGTCAGAGCGCCGGATTCTTTGGCAATTTGTGCGGCAATTGGAATGGAACCTGTGCCTGTACCACCGCCCATGCCAGCTGTTAGGAAGACCATCTCAGCACCCTGCAGGAGGTGAGCCAGATCTGAGCGACTTTCATCAGCAGCGATTCGCCCGGTTTCAGGTTGTCCACCTGCGCCAAGGCCCCGGGTGGCTTGGGGTCCAAGCTGGATTTTATTTGGCGCCTTATTTGCTGCCAATGCCTGAGCATCTGTGTTTGCCGCAATGAACGTGACACCCTGCATGCCGCTCTCAATCATGCGATTGATGGCATTGGAACCACCGCCTCCCAAGCCGATGACAACGATTTTGGGGTTAGGGGTCGCGATTGGGGTCTTCATAACGTAAGGATTGGTTGGATTCATTTTGGCTCCTTTAGAAATCTTGCTCAACTGACATGCGCAGGGTATTTAGAACGAGTTCTTCAACGATACAGCCTGAGGACCTGAGGAACTGGACGTCCTCTTCAGAGAAGGCAGCGTCTTCATTCCAGATGGTCACTTTGCGGGCGTTACTGGCTTCGGTTACTGAAAAGCCCATAGTAGGGCGGTGTGTCCGGACAAACGGACGGATTTGATCAAATAGATTTTCAGGTATGCCCCACTCAAAAGATGGAAGCAGCAGATAGTGGTCTATAGCATAAAGCCAATCCGCAAGTTTATCAGCCAACTGTGTTTCAACAGTCTGCTTCTGCGTTTTCTGAAGTTGCTTTTGGTAGGTGGCGATGGTCGGGTCGTTTGGTCTGCCCTGGGTATCGAACCAGGCCGTTTTACCCATGGCGTCATCGGTTTTTGCTCCAAGCTGGGCGCACATGCAAGCTAAAATATCTTCGGTAAAGGCTGGCAAGGATTCAGAACGTTCATCTTCCATGATTTTTGTTAGCGTTTCAAAGCTCAGGCGCGGATCCAGTTCTTCTTTACTGACGTTGGAGGTACCCATCCAGAAAAGCACCATCTTGGGTTGGATGCCCAAAATTTGGTTCGTCAGGCTGGAATACCAAGACCAGGTGTTAAAACCAATATGGTCTTCCTCCCCTAATTCCGGCTTGCTGTAAGGCAAGGTCATCTTCCACTTGCTTGGACCACCATAACCATAGGTGAGAGAGTGACCAAAGGATTGAGCACTGACTGCCAATATTAGCTGATCATCAAAATCGCGGACATGGCGCTGTTTTACGAGATTGAGCAAAGATTTTAGGAACGAAATATCCCAATACTCCCCGCCGGGGGCAAGTGGAGGGAAGATGGGGGTCAGTTCAAACTGCTCTGCTAGACGGGTGAATGAGAGATACCGGTTGAGGAAGCGGGAGATGATATCACCCTGTGCCCAGGTTTCGCCTATCCAGGCAGCCTTGGTATTGGGGCGATTGAAGAATATTACGTACTTGACACCCCACTTGGCATAGGCTGTCAGCAGAACACGCAATTCCTCAGGACGAACCTCAGAGTTGACCGGAAAGTCGAAGTGAATAATAGGTTGGATACCGGAATCAACCAATTTTGTGATGAACTCTTCGGGGATGGCCTGGTTGGTTGAAGCTTTAAGCACTAACCAGTTTGCATTGAGTGAAATTAACTCCTGCAGCCAGAGGTCAAGGTCTTTTGCTTGATAATGGTCTTGATCTTCGAAGTAGTGAAAGCCTAGTCTTGTATTCATCGCTTCTTCCTTTAATGGTCTACTTATTAAGTGCAACTAATATGCCAATCAGAAGCCAGATGCTATAATTTGGCTCATGATTTTAGTTACGGGTGGCACAGGTTTTATCGGCGGAGAACTCGTTAGGCACCTCCACCAAGCCGGCCAGCCATTTAAGCTTTTGCTACAACCGAGCGTTCGACAGGACCTGTTTCCAAGAGGGATGGGGATGAACGTCGCTCTGAGTTCACTCAGCGATGCAAGGGGTGTGAGAGCGTCTCTTCAGGATGTAGATGTCATTTATCACCTTGCGGGTGTGGAACGCAGCGGCTACTTGGCTGACTTTCAGTCACTGGAAGTGGACGGCATCCGCAATTTGACCGAAGCTGCAGTTAACGCAGGGGTGAAACGATTCTTCTATCTCAGCCATCTTGGCGCGGACAGAGCTTCAGCTTATTCGTTGATGAAGGCTAAGGGCATCGCAGAAAGCATTATCAAGAACTCAGGTTTAAATTACACGATCATTCGGGTCAGCATGGTTTATGGTGAAGGTGACAACTTTACCCATAGCCTGGCAAAGCTAATCCGCACCATTCCGTTTATCACACCAATTCCGGGTGATGGAAAAGTACTGCTTCAACCCCTGTGGGTGGAAGACCTGGTCACCAGTCTACAGTGGGCGTTGAACATGAAAAGCACGGAAAACGTTACTGTTCAGGTGGGTGGACCGGAACACCTAAGCTTTCTGGATATTCTCAAGCAAATTTCTGGAGTCATCCACAAGAAGCGCAATTTTACTGAATTCAACCCTGTAAGGTTGGTAAGTCTGATGCAATTTCTTGAGAATAGGGTGCCAGACCTGCCGAATACCCTTTTTTGGAATGAATATCTGGCAGAGAATCGAATCTGTGCCTTGGACAGTATGCCACGGACTTTTGGTATTAATCCTGCACGCTTCAGTCAAAATCTGGGATACTTGAGCCAGAAAATCAGAAAGACGGACAAATAGTTAATGAACCTTTGTATCCACGGCCATTTTTATCAACCCCCAAGAGAAGACCCCATATCAGATTACATACCCGAAGAAATTGGTGCCGAACCATATAAGAATTGGAACGAACGGATTTTGGCTGAGTGCTACCGTCCAAACGCGGAACAAGGCAACTTCGGCAAAATGAGTTTTAACATTGGTCCAACACTTTTCCGATGGATGCAAATGGCTGCACCAGATGTCTGCGAGATGATTATCAGGCAGGAACGCCAAAATTACGACATCTATGGTACAGGCAATGGGATGGCCCAGGCTTACAACCACAGCATTCTGCCCTTAGCATCGGTTGAAGACAAGAGAACCCAGGTCCGCTGGGGTATCAGTGATTTCAAGTCACGTTTTGGTCATTTACCCGAAGGTATGTGGCTTCCTGAAACAGCTGCAAACACAGAGACTTTATGCGTTCTTTCGGACTGTGGAATTCGTTTTACCATCCTTGCCCCCTGGCAAATTATTCCACATTGTAAAAATCAAACCGGAGCCTATGCGGTAGAACTTCCCGGTGGCAGAGACCCCTTTAATATCTTTAGTTATGACCAGGAATTCAGCACCATGGTCAGCTTTGTTCCTGATATGACAGTTAATGGCGACCGTTTCCTTGAGGTTTTGAAGGAAAAGCGCAATTCCTTTCCAGATCACCTTGTTACGGTAGCTTCTGATGGAGAGCTTTATGGTCACCATCAGAAATACAGAGACCTTTTTTTGCGTTACTTGTTGAATGAAGGCGGTCAATCTCATGGTGTAGATTGGACTTATCCCGGGCTCTGGCTCAAAGAAAACAGGATCGAAGATCTTGCCGACCTGGTGGAAAACACCTCCTGGTCCTGCCTGCATGGAATTGACCGTTGGCGGTCTGCGTGCGGGTGTACAGCCTGGGCAGATTGGAAGCTACCGCTTAGAAACGCTCTGAATGCCATTGGCGACTGGGTAAACCAGGTCTATTACTCCCAAATGATCAATCGGTTCCCAGACCCCTGGGAGTTGCGCCATCGCTACATCGACCTGATAACAGGGCAGGTAGAGTTAGCAGCCTTGTGTAAAGAGCTGACCGGACAAACTTGGAAAGAGAAAGAATTAAAGTTTATTCAAAGTATGCTCAAGGCGCAGTATGAAAGACAACGTTCTTTCACTTCCTGTGGCTTCTTTTTTGATGAGTTCCACCGCATTGAGCCACAGAATAACATTGCCTATGCAGCAAACGCAGTTTGGCTTACTGAGCAAGCTACAGGTCAGACTATGGATACAAGTATTCTTGAAGGACTCAAGATGGTGCGAAGCCATAGGACTGGCTTGCGCGGTGATACCATCTACGATCAGACCAGATTGCGCGCAAAAGCAGAATCGTAATCAGCTAAGCGCTTTTTTTAGCTTTTCAACCTGGTAATCAGCCAATACTCCAGCTTTCGCAATTTGGCTAACAACCCCTTGGATGTTTTCCAGCCTCGATTTGACTTCAGGTTGCTTGCGTTTTGAGTCGGCAAATACCTCAATAATCTGTGCTGTCTGCCAAAGGTCTAGCATCTGCTCAAAGCGGTCTCCGCTGTACCAATCAATCTCGTTATAACGATTGATTTCCAGGAAGTCTCTGAAGTCCTGGCCAGCCATCGAGTCCACAAACAAGGATTTGGCAGCATTATTTATGGCTTTCTCAGTTTTTAATATTGGCAACTCTTTGAAAGAAAGCATCCACATAAGCGCTTGTGAATTTTTCCAAGCCTCATGGTCGCTATAACCGACAGACCGTAAAGCCTCTTGGATTAGCTTACGGACTGGATTTTGATCCAGGAAGACCTGAAAACTATTGACCTTTTCAGTTTCATCTTGCGGGGTTGCCAGGGCGGAAAGGAATGCCCAAATCAGCAACAGGTATTGTGAACGCGGGTCTGATCTGAAAATTTTGTGTACACCGTCGAGTAGTGCGCGGATGCGCGGGTATGCTACCAGGCCTGAACCGCTACCTAACTTCTCAATTTCAAGGATTTGAGAAAGAAGATTGAGCGTACCAGCGTCTGATTTATTACCCGTTTTTTCGAATTTCCCTTCAAGAGAGAGTATCTTGGCGCGAATGGTTCTTAGTGTCTGAACGGATTCATCCAGAAGTGCTTTTGTCACGCTCGCTTTTTGTGTTGTAGATGAGACCAGTTTTTCAAGGTTTGCTCGGCTGAGTAATTGGCGTAAGGGTTCGAGTACTGGTTGGAGGATTAACTCCTGCCTTAAGGCCTCAAGATTCCAGACTCCCTTGCCGTCCAAATGGCGGCAAAGTTGGGCAAAATCCTGCCCTTGGACAAGTTCAAAGTCGACCAGAACCTGGTGGCTGTATGCATCCAACTGGAAGTAAAGGCCTGATTCCTGAATTTCCGAGAGTTGCCTGAGATATGTCAATCCACTGACAACATCTCTGAACTTCACATAATCGTTGTTTCCGAATAACCCCAATGCAGTGGCTAATTGCGTGCGCTCCAAGTGTGGGTTGTCTCCCTTTACGAGAAATTCACTCGAATTCTTCACCCAACCCTGCGTGGAACCATATCTATTGTTGTATATCACCAGGGCAGCCTTGCCATATGCCGCGTTTGAATAGGCAAAAACGTTTTCATCTACGCCATACTCGGTTTCAAAATTGTAGAGTCGGAAATTATCCACATTGGCAAACAGCCAGCGTTGATGCAAAATGGGAACAATTCTGTGTCGATGTTGGTCAAGCAAATCCTGATCAGGGGTTTCGTCCCAGTAGGGTTTGTAGTACTCCATGCCATACTTTTCTGAATAACCTTCCAGTTGGCCGTGCCCAAACATTGGAAGCCCTGGCATGGTAGCCATAAGGGTACAAATACCAAAATACTTATCACCTTTACCAAATTGCTCAACTGCAGTTTTTTCGTCGGGATTGTTCATGAAATTGACGTAACGCTGCAGAATCTGAGGGTCATAAACCAAGGTGCTGTGGATAAGCTCGCGGTATTTGGCATTTTCCTCGTTGCGTAACATATTCATGAAGGCACTGTTGTAGACGCGGTGCATTCCGAGCGTGCGCACAAAGTAACCCTCCATCATCCAGAAAGCTTCCGCGAGCAGCAGGGTATCCGGCACTTCCACGGCAACCCGTTCGACAACCTCCCGCCAAAATTCTTCTGGCATGGCCGCGTCAAAATCAGTTTTGGTCATGGCATGGTCAGCCCGTGAGGGGATATCTCCACCCGAGCCAGGAACAGGGAACCACAAGCGTTGATAATGTTTCTTGGTGAGAGTCATTGCCGCGTCAAAGCGAATAATCGGGAATTTTCGAGCAACTTCCAGAATGGTCTGGATGACTGCCTCTCGGACTTCAGGATTGAGATAATCCAATTGTGCCGTGTCGTTCCAGGGCATGCTGGTGCCGTCATTTCCGTGGTAGACATAAATTGTTTGTCCACTGCGATGGTCGTAACGTTTAAAAACGACCGCGGCATCTGAACGGGAGTAATAATGGTCTTCAAGATTAATACTTACATTGGGATTCTGTGATAGGTCAGGGCCTTCAAAGCTATAACTGGGGAATGGGGAATGGTCTTGCGAAATGAACCATTCTGGATGGTCGTAAACCCAGTCAGAATCAATACCCATGTGATTAGGCACCATATCGCTCGCCAGACGGATACCGCGCTTTCCGCAGCGTTCGCTCAGGTTGTTATAGGCAAGCATTCCCCCCAGGCGCTCTGCGATCTGATAACGTGAGAGCGAATATGCTGATGAAACGGCATCAGGATTGCCGCACATCTGCTTGATGCGGCGTGAGGCATCGCTGCGTTCCCAAAGCCCAATCAGCCAGAGACCGGTGAAACCCCAGCGAGCGAGTTCATCCAAGGTTTCATCTGGAATCTGATCCAATCTTTCGATCTGACGGTTATAAAGGCGTGAAAGTTGCGAAAGCCAGACAAAACTATTTTTCGCAATCATGACTACCCGGGGCATCCAGTCGCTATCTTTGCTGAAGCGCTCCATTTCGGGCAGATCGCCCCAATTGGCCACGTTGGCGTAATCAGGTAGCTGGGTTGGACCCGGGCCCATAAAGCCGAGTTTTTCCTCTTCCCGAAGCATATCCAGGCTGCCCAATAAGGTAAGCAAGTAATCCCCCAGCCATTTGCCCCAGCGCTCACGGATAAACTCAAGCTGACCTTTGAGCGAATCAGGAATGGCAATCGCTGGTGAACGCAACATGCTGATGAGGTCCTGATCGTCAGGGCCAAACGCGGGTAATTGCTTGAAGTAGTCTTGGATGCCAGCCTGAACCTGGTCATAGGCACTGCGTTTTTTGAGGCCTTCGTCATCAAAGAAGTTCTTCAGTGGATTGGCTGCTGGATTCTTGTTATTCAACCAGGCGGTAATCATCTCTTCCAGGGCTAATTCCTTGTTTGGAACGCCATTTGTAGAGGTGTCAAGGTAGCTGGATAGGTCGTTTTTATTTTGGTAAACATCTTGAGGAGGAAACTCATCAACGAAATAATGGATGGCATCATCCACGCGGCCTTTCCCAAGTTTTTCGACCAGGTCAGAATATAATTTTTTGCGAACGGTTGGACCATTTTGGAGGTAATACTCAGTGAGGACATGGTGGAAAATCGCTTGTATGGTTGCGAGCGCGTTCACCTGGCTGGCCTGCACAAACTTCTTTTCTCCCCTTTTGGTAGCAAGTTTCTTGTTAACCTCCTCAGCGAACTGGCGGGTGGCCTGATGGTTCGCAAAGAGCACCTTGCCATTATCGGAATACTTAAGGGATTTGAACTGGAACGTATTTCGTGCGGGACGAGAAAGGTGAAATTCCAACATATTTTTCTCCCGGAGCAGAAAATTGGTTATGCAAGTAATCAGCTGTTATTTAACAGCCAGCAACTAATTTTATCATTCGGCTTCGAGAATGTGGGTGATGATGTTGGAGCCAGAGCCGCCGATGTTTTGAGCCATCCCATAATACGGCCGGCCAACCTGTGTTGGACCCGCTTCGCCCCTGAGTTGCTGGGTAACTTCACACAATTGGTATAGCCCTGTCGCTCCAACAGGGTGTCCCCGGGCTTTGAGCCCGCCCAAGGTGGCTACTGGAATATCACTGCCAAATTTTAGTTTGCCTTCGTTGGCCAGGTGTGGACCCTGCCCCCTGGGGCAGAAACCAGCTGCCTCCAGAGAAAGTGCTGCCATAATGCTGAAGGCATCGTGATATTCAAAAACACCGATATCCTTGGGTTGGATGCCTGATTGTCGATAAGCGGTCCGAGCAGATTTTTCAGCCGCTGAAAGCCAAATTGGGTCTTTGCGATTCTGGATGGAAATTGAATCTGTTGCTGCCGCTGAACCGATCACACGGATAGGGCGATGGACTGAGAAGCCTGGTTTGTTGCTAATGATAATTGCGGCAGCGCCATCAGCTATTGGGGTTGCGTCCAAAAGGTTGATGGGATCGCAGATCATGGCCGCGGATGTGTAAGCCTGTAGATCGATGGGTTTACGGAAACGGGCGAAGGGGTTGTGAACCGCATTTGTATGCGCATTGATGGAGAAAGCGGCGAAATCCGCGTGTTCCCAATGGTATTCATGCATGTATCGTTGCATGATGAGAGCGTTCAGGGCTACAAAAGATAAGCCCAAGCCGCCTTCCAGGTCGGCATCTGCGGCAGTGACCAGTTGGGCAGTAATTTCATTGGAGGGGGAATCGGTCATCTTTTCGGCTCCGACAATGAGAGCTGAGTCTAATTCTCCTGAAGCCACGGATTCAACAGCAGCCCTAAAGGCAGCCGCGCCTGATCCACACGCCGCTTCCACACCCAGGGCAGGTTTATGATGGAACCCCAACCAGTCAGCCAGTAAAGTGGCAAAATGGCCCTGCCGGTTTGCAGACAGGCTGAGCATATTACCCACAAAAAGGCCCTGTGGATATCCGATAGTGGCGTCATCCATGGCGGCTATGCCAGCAAAGCCAGCAAGTTCTTTTAGAGAATGCTCCCAGGACTCTTTAACTGGAATCTGTCCAATACCGTTAATGTAGACTTTGTTCATAACGCCTCGTGGCTGAAATTTATAACCGTTATACCCTATCTTTTTCTATCACGAAACTGTAGTTTTCCAGCACTGTTACCGATATTGCGCGTAGCCACAATAATGACTCCAAGCCTTCATGGGGTGGGGAAGATCATAAATTGCTGTGCTAAATGCCCAAGATGCGTTAATCAGTTTAAGGTAAAAAAATCTGTTATCCATTGAACCACCACAATCTTCAAACTGGATTCTGCAGGTTTTATCAAAGATCGCGATACTCGTCAATAACCGGCATGGTAATAAGGTGAAATGCGAGCGTCTCAAGGTCTTTGGCCTTCTTCGAGTCGCCCAACTCAGCCAGAATCTCCGTCAAATGTTCTTGGATCATCGTATCTTCGTTGATGTATTTGTAGGGGTCCGATTCGCCGTTAAAAATTTCCTTCAACCCCAGGTTGTCATAGAGTTCACTGACCATGCCATAACTCCATTGGTCAGAAATCTTCAGTTCATCGGCAAGATCACGCCTGCCAACAGAAAAGATGATAGCCAGGCGTGAGATTTCTGATTGTCGCGCGGTCAACCCTGGGATCGGACCCGCGCTCAGTACCATATATTTGCCAGGAAACTGAAAGTCGCTCTCGTAACCACACTGCTGCGTTCCAGGTGTAAGTACCAGATTACCCTCTGACGCGAAAGTGATTGCCCAAGCCAGGGATGTCGAAATCTCATCTTTGAGCAGGTAACCGGCAAAATTGTCGGGGTTAATGCGCTTAAAGACCTTGGGTTCCAGTTTGGATCCGACACAGATCACACGCACGGGCTTTTTTGGGTCCATTTCGCGGTCTATCTCAGCCAGAATTTCAGGTTTATTTTGAAATGAATCAAGATCCAAAACCAAAAAGTCGATCTTGTGAATCTGATCAGCCTTAAAATGCATGAAGTCTTCATCACAGGTAACCTCTGAAACCAGACGTGTCCGCCAATCCCGCACAATTAGTAAAGCCATCCAATCTCGGGCGTATAGATCGTCTCCCATGATTGATACCAGAATGTCTCGAGCCATATTTTTCACCAAACCTTTCAGGAGTTCAATGAATTATAATTGTTCTAACTTATCGCATTGTTTTTTTGATCGTAAGGGATTAAAGACTTAGGTCGAGGAGAAATTATGGGTCGAAGAGTAGCAGTATTGACCAGTGGTGGCGATGCCCCGGGAATGAATGCCGCAATCCGTGCCGTTACGCGCGTTTCTATCGCTAAAGGTTGGACCGTATTTGGCGTACGTAATGGTTACAAGGGTTTAATTTCGGGAACTCTGGAACAAATGACCACCCGTGATGTAGGTGGCATCATGCAACGTGGTGGAACCATGCTTGGCAGTGCCCGCTGCCCTGAGTTCATGACTGTAGAGGGTAGAAAATTAGCCATTCGAAATCTGAACCAGTTTGGTGTTGATTGTCTTTTTGTGATCGGTGGTAACGGGTCTCAAACCGGGAACTATGAACTCAACAAAATGGGGTTCAATGGGATTGGTATTGCCTCCACCATTGATAATGACCTGGTTGGTTCAGATATTACGCTCGGTGTAGATACAGCCTTGAACATCGCTCTTGAAGCCATCGACCGCCTAAAAGTAACAGCTTCCTCGCACCAGCGAGCTTTTATTCTTGAGGTAATGGGCAGAAAATGCGGCTACCTGGCTTTGATGTCTGGGCTGGCAGGCGGTGCTGAAGCCATCACCATTCCGGAAGAACCGACCGATCCTGAAAAAATTGCTGAAGCAGTTCAGAAAGCCTACGAACATGGGAAATCCCATGCCTTAATTATTGCTGCTGAAGGTGCTGATTACAATGCGGCCAAACTGACAGAATTTTTCTATGCCAACAAGGAACGCCTGGGCTTTAGCATCCGCTCGACCATTCTTGGTCACGTTCAGAGGGGTGGTGCCCCAAGCGCGTATGACCGCATCTTGGCCTGTAAACTTGGTTTAGGCGCTGTTGAAGCAGCTGAACGCGGTGAGTTCGGAGTTGTGGTCGGAACAATCAAAGGTGAAGTTAAAACCACACCCCTCGATGATGTTGTCAACAAGACCAAGGGCATTGATCCTGAAATGGTCAGGTTGGCGAAGATGCTGGACTAATCAGGTTTCCAGCGCAAGAAAGCTTCCATCAAGCCGTCCAATTCACCATCCAGGACGGCTTGAGTTTGTGAAGTCTCATAATCCGTGCGATGATCCTTTACCATCTGGTAAGGGTGCAGCACGTAAGAGCGAATCTGCGAGCCCCATTCAACTTTTTTATGCTCTCCCTTAAGGTCTGAAATTTCTTCAGCGTGTTGTTGCTGTTTCATTTCAAAGAGCCTGGCACGTAAAACTTTTAGAGCATTTTCACGGTTCTGAGTTTGCGACCGCTCATTCTGGCAAGTAACAACCAGTCCAGTAGGAATGTGAATGATGCGCACTGCAGTCATATTTTTCTGCACATTCTGGCCGCCCGCACCTGAGGACTTATAAACTTCCACTTGAATGTCATCTGGAGATATCACGATCTCTGAGTTATCCTCAAGCTCTGGAAGTACTTCTACCAACGCGAACGAAGTATGACGGCGATGGGCTGCATCGAATGGGGAAAGCCTGACAAGGCGATGCACGCCTCTTTCTGAGCGCAGGTATCCATACACTCGCTGGCCGGCAATCGAGACTGTGGCGGATTTAATCCCAGCTTCACCACCCTCATTGAAATCAACAATATCTGCTTTGAAATTATTCAGTTCGGCCCAGCGTAGGTACATGCGCATCAGCATGGAGGCCCAATCCTGTGATTCAGTTCCACCGGCACCCGCGTGAATCGCGAGGATAGCATTGCCTTGATCGTAGGGACCAGAGAGAAGCAATTCAGTCTCTTTGTGAGCCAGATCGGTTTCCAGAATAACTATTTGTTCTTCCAACTCAGCCGTTAGGCTGCCATCATCCATTTCAAGTAAGCCTTCAAGTTCAATCAACTGATTGCTTAGCTGCTCCCATTCCTGTAAGGGGGTTTCGAGAGAAGAAATTTTCTTCATTACTTGCTGTGCCTGGTCGTGGTTATTCCAAAACTCAGGTTCTTCGCTGGCTGCTTTCAGGTCTGCCAGTTCTTTTTGTTTTGACGCTAAGTCAAAGATGCTCCTGTAGCGCAGAGCATTGTTCCCGTAGGGCGGTTAAGCGATCAATTAGGTCAGACATGGCTACTCCGAGGCTTGGCGATCAAAGATAGCATTGATAAATGCATCGCGATCGAAGAGGGTAAGATCATCCATTTTTTCGCCGAGTCCGGCGTAAATAACTGGAATGTGCAACTGGTCGCGGATGGCAAAAGCCATGCCACCTTTAGCAGAAGTATCCAACTTGGCAAGAATGGCACCATTCAGTTGAACTGCTTTGCCAAAGGCTTCAGCCTGGCGCAAAGCGTTTTGGCCCGTCGTGGAATCCAAAACAATCCACGAATAATGCGGGGCACCATCAAGCGCTTTACCTGCCACCCTGTAGACCTTCTTGATTTCTTCCATGAGGTTGTAGCGCGTATGCAAGCGCCCAGCTGTATCAATGAGAATTACATCGGCATCGCGTGCGATCCCGGCTTTGATGCCATCAAAAGTAACTGCCCCAGGGTCACTATCTGGTTTGGAAGTGATGATGGGCACCTCTACACGGTTAGCCCAGATTTCCAATTGGTCTATCGCGGCAGCACGGTAGGTATCTGCAGCCACGAGGAGAACCGATTTGCCCATCCTCTTGTATCGATGCGCGAGCTTGGCGATAGATGTAGTCTTGCCAGAACCATTAACGCCAGCAACCATGATTACAGTCGGTTTCTTACTGAGGTCTGGCTCAACGGGTTGTTCGAGCAGCCGACTCATCTCAGCCTTGACCACATTGTACATTTGGTCTTTGCGAGTAAGGCCATCACGATCGACGATTTCCATACAGGTGTCCACCAGTTGGATGGTGGTCGAAGGGCCTACATCCGCCTGGATGAGTAATTCCTCAAGATCGTCAAAACTGGAATCGTCAATTTCTGTGGCCCCAAGAAAATTAGCCAGTTTTCCAAAGGCAACGTCACGCGTTTTTGTGAGGCTTTCACGCCATTTATTGAAGATGTTTTCCATGGCTGGCTATTATATCAGGGCTATTTGAAATTCTCTGGGCTGGCTAACTGGCCACAACCCGCGTTGATTTCGATGCCACGCCGCAATCGCACGGTCACACGGACACCATTATCTACCAATATTTGACGGAAAGCTTCAACACGTTCTCTGGATGAACCTGGTGTCGGGTAATCCTTACTCGGGTTCAGTGTGATCAGATTAACAATGCAAAGCATACCCCTCACAAGTTCGGCAAATTCCTGAGCGTGGATGGGGCTGTCGTTTACCTGGTCAATCAATGCGTATTCCAAAGTGATTTTTCGATTAGTGGCTTGGATGTAATCATGGCAAGCTTTCATCAGAGCCCGTAAAGGGTAAATGCGGTTGGCGGGGAGCAACTTGGAACGTAATTCATCATTGGCAGCATGCAGTGAAATGGCCAGATTCACTTGTGGATGGTCTTCGCCAAATTTAGCAATTTTGGGTAGTACTCCAACGGTGCTCACGGTGATTTTTCGTGATCCAATCCCCAGGCGTTCCGGGTCAGAGAGGGCATCAAGGGATTTTGATACCTGTTCGTAGTTGAGGAAGGGTTCGCCCATGCCCATGTATACGATGTTGCGCACGGCTTCACCCTCAGCATGCAGAATCCGCTGAAAATGTATCACCTGGGCAAGAATTTCACCAGAGCTCAGATTGCGTTTAAAACCCATCTGCCCTGTGGAACAAAAAACGCAGCCCATTGGGCAACCCACCTGGGTTGAAACACAGAGTGAATTTCGGCGTTCAAATCGCATCAAGACTGTTTCAATCAATGATCCATCCAGGCATTTGAAAAGGATTTTCTCTGTATTCCCATCGCGGGATTTTTGAATTTTTTCTACACACAATGGATCAAACAGAAACAGATTTTCGAGCTCCGCTCTTAAATTCTTGGGTATATTCTCGAATTCTTCGAAAGATGCGTATAGTTTATTATATAGTCCCTGTTGAATTTGTTTTAGACGAAAATTGGGTTGGCCCAGTGAATGCATCTGGTTTGCAAGTTCCTGGGTAGAAAGGTCGTAAATTAGTTGCTTAGCCATTTAAGAGGCTCCAAAGATCGTCTGCAATTATATCGATAGAAGGTTGCCAGATTTCGGCCTCGTCGCGCGAATTCACGCCGGAGCAAACAAAGCCTGTAAGGCATCCCGCGGCTTGAGCACCAGCAATATCTGTGCTGATACGATCTCCGATCCCCATCGCTTCGTGTGGTTCACAAGCCAGATATTTAAGAGCGGCCTCATAAGGATAGGGCATAGGCTTTCCGAGCACGGTTGGCTCAATGCCCGAAGCTATTTGGATTGCCGCTACCATGACACCTGCGCCAGGTTGCAGTCCATTTGGTATCGGAAAAGTGGCATCGTTATTGGAGGCAATAAACTTTGCGCCATGCCGTACCAGGTCTGATGCAATGTGTATGCGCTCGTAAGTAATTTCTCGATCAAGACCGGCAATAACTACCCGGGCTTTAGGTTTAGTATCGTTATTGCTCAGGTAAAAGCCTGCGTCTTGAACCATCTTCATCAAGGATTTTGAGCCAACTACGTAGATTGGCGTACCGATAGAAAAATGTTCTTTGAGGTAAGCAATGGTTACAGAAGCAGAGGTTACGATCTGATTTCCATTGAGGTTTACCCCGAAACTGGCAAATTTTTGTTGATACTCTTGTATGGATTGGGCTGCATTATTGGTTACAGCTGCCACTTTAAGACCCATCTCTTCGATGATTGAAAAAATATCTGGCAAACTGCCGATGGATTGCTGACCTCTCCAAAGGACCCCATCCATATCCAGAATGAGGCCTTTAAGAGCAGGAAATTGCCGGGTAAGCATCAGGATATATTCTCAAGATGAAAATATGCCTTCCTTAGGAAGGCATATTATTGAGTTTTTTGGGTGAATTAAGCACCTTGTCGATAAGACCATAATTGACGGCTTCTTCAGCAGTCATGTAATGGTCCCGTTCAGTGTCACGTGCAATGATCTCAATCGGTTGACCGGTGCGTTCGGCGAAGTACTCGTTTAGTTCCTTCTTGAGACGCATGATTTCTTTTGCCATGATTTCGATATCTGTGGCCTGCCCTTCGGCACCACCAAGTGGTTGATGCAGGTGGATGGTAGCATGTGGAAGGGCGTAACGTTGCCCTTTCTCTCCACCAGCCAGCAAGACAGTGCCAAATGATGCTGTTACACCTACAGCAACTGTGCTGATCTTATTGGGAATCATCTGCATTGTGTCCAGGATTGCCATACCGGCGTAGATAGAGCCACCAGGCGAATTGATGTACATCTGAATAGCTTTTTCAGGGTCTTCACGGCTCAGGTAAAGCAATTGGGCAACTACAACATTGGCAACCTGATCATTGATAGCAGAACCAACAAAGACAATCCGTTCCTTGAGGAGCAGAGAATAAATATCATAGGCGCGTTCACCATTGTTGGTGGATTCCACAACCATTGGGATCACGTTCTTATAGAGTGACTGTTCCATGTTTTTCCTTTGGTTAAAGTTTTCTTCAGTTTACGAACTGAATATTAGAAAACTATTAGCCTTCCTGACCGTCTTTGTTGTTCATGTCTTCTGCATCAGTGTCTGCAAGAACAGTTTCTTCAGATTCTATGGTTTCTGGGAGAATTTCGCTGGCAGCTTCTTCCACCACGACGGCGGAAGGATCGGCCAATGTCAGAAGCTGACGTCTAATCTTGGCTTCCATGGCGCGATTAGCTGCATCCATAGTGATAGACTCGGCAAATTTCTTCTGGCCGTAGGTTTTTTGCATTTCCGCAAATTCACCACTCATAATCAGATCCCCGACCAACTTATTGACCTGTGTTTCAACATCCTTGTTCTCAACTTTAAGGTCAAATTTCTTAGTCAGTGCGTCCATTACCAGAGATCGTTCCAGACGGGCAAGTGCCGTGGGTTTGACTTCTTCTTTGATAAAATTGTCTTTGTCGGTTTTGCGTAATTTCAAGTAGAGATCAAGGTCCATGTGACGGTGGCTGAGGTCGTGCTCAATGCGGTGTAGCACTTGTTCTTCTTCATTTTCCAGCATCTGGGGTGGGTACTTGAGATCTGCATCCTGACGGAGTTGGTCTACAAGAGCAAGATAATACTTATCATCGTATGATTCAGATTTCTCTGCTTCCAGACGTGCGCGAACGGCTTTTTCCAATTCTTCAACGGTCTTAAAACCACCTAGGGTCTGGAGGTATTCTTCAGTGAGTTCTGGCAATTCGAGACCTTTTACCGACTCGATTTTGACGGTAAAGTGAATCTTCTTGCCAGCAAGATCTTTGTCACTGTAGTCTGCATCAAAGGAATGATCAAATTCCAGAGTCTCTTCAGCTTTGTGACCGATAAGAGAGCGCGCAAAACCTTCAAATGGCCACTCAGACTTGGGTTGTTCTTTCTTTGAGGGAATCAACACCTGATTGGGGCTAGCTTTGATTACCTCGGCGACCTCAACTTCTGCATTTACGTCGGTGCCACTCAGGGTCATGTAGACCACGTTGCCTTCAGCGGCAGGGGTTTCGAGGGGTACGATCGTAGCGGCGTTTCGCCTGGTGGAAGTAATGAAATCAGCAACCTCGTCATCTGAGACAGGTTCAGGGCGGTAGTCGCTCCGAAGAGCCTCAACATTCTTAAGTTCTACTTCTGGCTCAAGAGGTACAGAAAATTCAAAAACTGGGGGATTTTCGCTGACAATATTTTCCAGATTTCCGGGACCGTAGGCTTTGATGTTTTCCTGTTCAAGGATTTTGGGGTAGGCGTCATCTACAAGCATTTCGATGGCCTGGGATGTAACCTGGGCTTCACCAACCTGCCGCAGAACCATGGCGTAGGGGGCTTTACCGGGGCGGAATCCGGGAATTCGGGTGCGCTGGGAAATTTTTCGAGCAGCGCGTTGTTTGAACTGTTCAAACGTCTCAGTGTCAAACTCGGCATTGATTTTGACCTGATGGTCATCGGTATAAGTCTTCTGAATTTTCATTTATCCTCGCAATTATGATGGTAAGCATGGGGAAAGAGGGACTTGAACCCTCACGCCTTTCGGCACATGATCCTAAGTCATGCCTGTCTGCCAATTCCAGCACTTCCCCAACGAACAAATAATTATACGCAAGAATTGAGATCAGGTCAAAAATTTTGCTTAATTATCCAAAAATCTGATTCAACCGATCCCTGAGCACAGTGAATAGTCGTTCACAAATCTGCAAAACCCACAAAACCTATCGAAAATCGATTTGGTGATGTTAAAATTCAAGTTACCAATCGTTGTAACCATCTTGTAATTTGCTTATGGAGAGAAATGTATAACAAGAAACGTGTGATGATCCCTGGCCCAACACCTGTTATTGAACCTATTCGCAACCAAATGGGTAGAGACATGCAAGCGTTTGGCGACCCTTCATTTGTCAAGGATTATAAAGATCTGATTGACGGGCTTGGAGAGTTGTACGCCTGCAACGGACAGTGTTTTCCTTTGGCAGGGACGGGTACGCTTGCCATGGAAATGGCAATTTCGAACTCTACCAAGGCGGATGATAATGTTTTAATTGTCAGCCACGGTTATTTTGGGGATAGATTCATTGAAATTTGTTCCCGAAAAAAGTTACGCTACGACGTCTTATCTTCGGAATGGGGTCAGATTGTACCTGTTGAAAAAATTCGGGCGCAACTGAGAGAAAAACAATATGCAGCAATTACCATATCTCATGTGGACACCTCGACAGGTGTTAGAGCTCCGATTGAAGAAATCGGCCAGATGATGACTGAGTTTCCTGAGACCATTTACATTCTTGATGGGGTGGCGGCTACAGGCGGTGAGTACGCCAACATGGTAGACATGAACATTGACGTGATGTTCACAGCTTCGCAAAAGGCCTTTGGTGTTTGCCCAGGCATGTTTGTGCTCTGGGCGAATCAAAAATCGCTCCAACGCCGAAAAGAACTCGGCCTTATCCCTGAATATTATGTTGATTATGAAAAATGGCTGCCAATCATGCAGGATCCTGCCAAGTATTTTGCCACGCCAGCAATCAACCTGGTGTGGGCAATGAAAGCATCCATGGAGATATTGCGTTCTGAAGGTTTGAAAGCCCGATACAAACGCCATGAAGTAAATGCCAGGGCGGTTCAGAAGGCGTTTGAATCATTAGGGTTCAGAGTGCTTGCTGAAGCAAGTCACCGCGCGGTGACTCTTTCGAATCTGGTCTACCCAGAAGGCGTACCGGATCTACCATTTAGAAATGCCATGCTTGAGCAGGGTGTCAACGTGGCGGGCGGGTTAGGTCCTTACGCTGGGAAGATGGTACGGGTGGGTCACATGGGTAACATTGACGAAAGTGATTTGACAGCCTTGTTGGTTGCATTTGAAAAGGCATTGCATCAGGTTGGGCTCAAAGTTGAATACGGAAAAAGTGTTGGCGTTTACCTAATTACGTTGGAGCATTTAGCTACTTAAAGCTCAGGATCAGGAAAAGGTGTAGCGTGACTAAGTTCACAATAAATGGTGTTTTACCCCCGATGATTACCCCGTTCAAAGAGAACGGGGATGTGGATTATGAGGCGTTTCAATTAAACCTCGAAAAATGGAACCAAACCGGTCTAAAAGGTTTTCTCGTGGCAGGGTCCAATAGTGAGACGCCGTATCTGAATGAGACAGAAAAATTGAGGTTGATTGACCTTACGGTCCAAACGGTAGATAAGGGGAAGTTGGTTCTGGTTGGCACCGGACTTGAATCTACCCGTGAAACCATCCAACTGACCAACAAAGCTGCTAATCTGGGAGCAAAAGCAGCCTTGTTGTTGACACCCAATTATTATGGCGACGCAATGGGAGATGAAGCACAATATCAGTACTTTAGCGACGTCGCAGATGCTTCGGATATTCCGGTCATGATATACAACGTCACAAAATTTACGCACATCAATATCAGTGCCAATATTGTCACAAAACTTAGCTATCATCCGAACATCTTGGGAATGAAAGACAGTTCTGGCAATATTGCTCAATTGGTGAAGTTCCAACTCAATGGATTGGACCCGGAATTTAACCTACTGGTTGGGACAGCATCGGCCTGGAATCCGGCTTTGCAGATCGGAATAAAGGCCGCCATCATGGCTCTGGCAAATTGCTGCCCTGAAGGCTGCGTGGAGGTTCAAACACTGTTCGATGAAGGCCGGCATGCGGAGTCGCTGGCACTTTACAAAAGGCTCTATCCAGTAAACGAAGCTGTAACGGCCAAATTTGGTGTACCGGGATTGAAATACGCTTGCGATCGGCTTGGGTTCAAAGGTGGTTACACGCGTAAACCACTACTCAACCTTGGGAATGATCAGCGGAAGAAAATTGATGAAGTACTTAATGACGCTCAGTTAATTTAGCTTGGCAAAAACATGTTGAAAACCTTGGAAAGAACAACAATTCTTTGAGAAGTGATTTCTACCAGCAGGAATGACTAATGAGAGGAGGACTAAAATGAGTGAGCAAATAGCCAATCACAAGCAAACCGAGTCTCTGCGGCTGTTTAAGTCTGATTTCCTTGAATTTTTTACCCACATCAATCCTCTGGTTGTCCTTGTCCTTTTTGGTTCCATCATTGTTTTCTTCATTTTTAGAGCAGTACAAGAAAATTCGGGAAACCTTTTCTTAGCTCTTCTACTGCCCTGGCTCTTTGGAATCCTGATTTGGACACCCACGGAGTACCTGCTACACCGTTTTGTTTTTCACTTTTCCCCCAAAGATCCGTCGGAAAGAACGAAACGCTTGCTCTTCCTGATGCATGGTGTACATCACGCGGAGCCCCGAGAAAAATCCCGCTTGGTCATGCCTCCAGTCGTCAGCTTGCCGTTAGCAGCATTATTCTATTTGCTTTTTAAGTTCGTTACAGTAAATCTGCTTGGATTACCGTTTATCTTACCGGCTTTGTTTGCCGGGTTCATGACAGGTTATCTAATCTATGACATGACACATTACGCATTGCATCACTTCTCGCTTTCAGGGATCTATCTCAGAAAATTGCGTCAACACCACATGGGCCATCATTTTAAAACCCATGATGCCAAATATGGGGTCTCCACCTGGATTTGGGACAGAATATTTAACACAATGTGAGGTTTACATGAACGATCGCTTGGTGGTTTACTCATCTAAAACAGGTTTCACACAACGATATGCAGAATGGATTGCAGAAGAATTGGGTTGCGAGGCCATACCGCTTTCAGAACTCGAATCATCCATGATGCGCACTGCAAAGACGATCATCTACGGCGGACCTATTCACGCGGGGTGGGTGGTTGGCTTGAAAAAATTTTTGAACCGCTCAGATCGACAGAAAAGCCAGAATGTGTTTGTTTTTGCTGTGGGGCTTGCGCCGCTCAAATCTGCTGAAGTTCAGCGCTATCGCACCGCAAATCTGAATGAAGGCAATAGAAAAATGCCTTGGTTTTATTTTCAAGGTGGTGTTGATATCGATAGGGCGAAAGGCCCTCTCAAGTTGATTCTTAAGATGATCATTCTTTCAGATGCAGAAAACCAGAAGAAAGAAGCACTGAAATCGGGCAAGGCCATTGAAGAACAGGTAAACCCACTAAAGCAAGATCATTGTGACCGTGAGGCCATAAAACCCTTGGTTGAAGCTGTAAAAGCACTGGTATGAAAAAGATCAGTCATATTGCATTAAATGTGCAAGACATTCAAGCTTCAATAAGTTTCTTTACGAGATATTTTGATGCGGAAGAACATCTTCCGCATTACTTCAACCCAAAGACGGGGCTTCAAACCTGTTTCTTATCCTTCAGCGATGGCAGCAAAATCGAACTGATGAAATGGCCTGATCCGACGGCGAAAGTTTTAGGCACGAAAGTAAAAGGCTACATTCACATCGCATTTTCAGTTGGGTCGAGAGAAGCGGTTGATGATCTGACCACAAGACTAAAAGAGGATGGTGTAACAGTTATCAGCGGCCCAAGGGTGACAGGAGATGGATATTACGAAAGCCTCATCCAGGATGCAGAAGGCAATCTGATTGAGATCACTATCTAGACCTATCTAATTCCAAGAAACATTTGGTCACGAGTTGCGAAGTACTTATCCAACAGCTTTTCGATATAATAGCGCCTGATGAGCCCAATCACAACAACTGAAAGCGGAACCACACTTCGCAACCGTTTAAGCCGTTCGATCGTGCTATCTATCCGTACTTTGATGAAACAGCCATCTCCTAATCAATTAAGCTTGGATTTGGCAGCATTCGTGGTTTTAGCCCTGGAAAAGATTCAGGACTCTGTTGAAACGAGTGCTTTGGCCTGGGAAAAACGTGATTACTGGCTGAAGGCTGATCGTTTTCGAATGGAATGGCAGTGGGTGGGTGAGAGTCACAGAAAGCTCGCTGAACACCTGCTGGCGGAAAACTGGTCTGCGCTGGTGCCAAACTTGATGGCAGTAGCCCAAAACTTGAATCATATCGAAATCAAGCCTAATAACAGGATTGGAGAGCCCTGGCATGGAGCCTGGCAAGCATTTACTCTAAAGAAAAAATAGATTTAATTGCCAAACCTTCCAAAAGAAATTCTAAAGACAGCGGATTATGGTTTGTCTTCCGCTAAAATACCTCGGTGAAGATTTACAGTAAATATCTTCTTCCAGATAGATGAAAACTTTCTGGTTGTTCCATTCCGGGATCTCACCCCAGCAGTTAAGTTCCAAGGCGAAGACTGTATTGCTTCCCACTAATTGGTCTCCCTTAACCGGGATGGCTTTCTGTTCGTCGTAACGGCCGATCATCGTACCAGGTCCATGACCGAAGCTTCCGATCGGGTGGGAATATAAACAAAGATTCAACCCTTCTGCAAAGCCCTGCGCAACGGATTGGCTGAAGACTTCATTACCACTTTTTTCAGGAGTAATGTTGTTCATCACAATATCTTGAAAACGATTCGCATTTTTCATGGTGTTCTGGATACTAACTGGTACATCCACTTCGTCGGGTTTTGGAATGTAAAAGAGGCGTTGAATGTCGGAATGAAGCTTAATGTAGAGCGGGGTCATGCCGATATCACAATGTAGTAGGTCTCCTGGCATGATGAGGGCGTTCGAGATCATGGTGTCAGATTCTCCGGCCCGCTGCAGATTGACATCTGGTCCAAACCAGGTTTGGCAGCCAAGTTCTGTGATGCATTCACGCATGAACCATTCCAGATCGGTCGTTGTGGTATTCCCCAACACGATTGCTTCTTTTGAATAGGTCAGTTCGATAATATCCTGGGTAACTTCTACGATGGTTTTAAGGATGTTTAGTTCAAGTTCAGTCAGAGTCTTCATGTACTTAATTGCAAGATCATGCGCGCTTACTTGCCTCTCTGTAATAAACTTGCAGGGCAATTCCTTTAATTTCTTGAAAAGGGAGGAAGACAAACCGTCACAAATTCCTGAATGATCACTTTGATTAATCCCAATTTTCTTTGGAGAGAGTTCCTCAATCAGGTTGTTAAGCGTCTCCCAAAAATCGCTTCCGCGTGTAAGCTTATTCTCGTAAAGTTGGTCCATAACGGGGGAGCGCGCTCCTAATGAAAATCGTTTTACACTTCCATCTTCTTGAAGGGAAAATGCTAACGCGCTAACTCTGCGAGCGGTCGGCATGTCCCAGGAGAAAAGGGTGCGGAAGATTGGGTCTTCGTTGTATTCACTGCCGATTATTAACCAGAAATCAATGCCCGTTTCTTTCATGGCCACCGGCAAAATGCCCTCTAGCCTTTCGCGCAGAATTATTTCTGACAACTCAGCTTGTGCCCTGAGAGGTATCAAACCAGCTTTCTCCATTTTTTGACGCATTGTAGCCAAACTTGGACTCATCTCAATTTATCCTCTCTCAATAATTTACGCCTTGTGAAATTCTTGGTTTCCAGTGGTGACTGCAGAATTGACCAAACCTTTTGATTCTGAAAGCTTGAGCAAAGAATGTCTCAAACGCAAGATGGCATCTTTAAATTGCTCTTCACCACCCAATACGCCATGAACGATGCGGATGTAGCCTTTCCCGCCTTCACCGTAGTTCTCGCCGCTGTTCACTACCAGATTTGCTTCCTTGATTAGGTAGGCGACAATATCATTTGAATTCCCCAATGCTGAAACATTCACCCAGGAAAGAAACCCAGATTCACTTTTCATCAACCTTAATCCAGGAATATCGTGCAATTTTTCGTAGACGTAGTCCCTACGCCACAAGTGGGTTCTGGCAAATTCTTGCAAAAAACTGGGATCTTTTAACGCAGCGATAACACCAATCTGAGCTGCCGAATTGGTTGCTCCCAACACGGAAACCACTGCTCCAAAAAGTTTATCCATGATTACATCATCGGCCACGATGTAACCAACCCGGTATCCAGAAAGCCCCATACCTTTGGAGAAGGAGTGAACTGTAAGCGTGCGCTCCCACATCCCGGGTAAGGTTGAAATTTCAACCATCGGTATATTGTCAAATGTTGGAAACTCAAAAGCCTGGTCGACAACTAAAACCAGATCATTTTTTTGGATAAATTGCGCCAAATCTTCCAAACATGATCGTCGGTAGACTGTGGTTGTTGGATTGTTAGGATTAGTCAGCACAACCATCTTCGTTTTTGAGGAGAGCCTTTTCTCAAATTCAGATATTTCCAATTGCCAGCCAGTCTCCGCTCGAACAGGCACACGCACAATTTTTCCGCCCAGAATACTGGTGTTTTGAAAGTTGTTGGGGTAACTGGGGTCAACGATCATGACTTCGTCGTCTTTTTCAATAAAAGGTAACATGGCATAAAACAAGCCTGAATCTGAACCTGGAGTAATCAAAATATTGCGAAGAGCATTGACTTCTTGCCCTGTACTTGCTTTTAGATAATTCGCGATCTCAATTTTCAGCTGGGTATTACCAATCGGCGCTGTGTAGTGCCCACTGCTACCTCCCAGGATGGCCTCAGCTGTGGCCTTGCTCACGTGGGGGGGCACTACGGGATCAGGAAAGAAAGGATCCGCCCAGCACATAAGAGTTGCGCCTTGTGCCTGTAATTGCATAACCCCGTCGCCAACATCCGCTTTTTCTACGGCATTAAACAAACCGCCTTCGATGGTTCTAAAACTTGGAGTCATTCGATCTGTAATCATGTGAGTCCTTTTACCAGATGGCGAAAAATTTTATAACAAACAAAAGTATAGCATCCGGCAATCGAAACCTTGCTGATCTGTATTCTTTTCATGAAATCGTCAACGATTACATTTGGAATAATTTTTTAAGTGGGTGGGGGAGGTGACCGTTGAGGTACTGGATTGTTCTATCTTTTTTTTACAGAAAGAAGCTTTTGGTTTCGTTTGCTCTTAAAAAATGAAAAAATTATTAGTCTTGGGTAAGGCCACGTCTGACATTCATCGCATACGATATGTTCGAGGAATCCATAATGGTAAGAAATCAAAGACAATAGTTTATGGATATCGTTGCCAAATATCTGTGGAATTTTTAAATGTTGTCATAAATGGGGGACAACTTCTATTTCTTGATGGTTATGATAAGTATCATTATCGTAAGCATAATATGCCTGTGTATAGAGCAGGGGAGGCGCAAGTTCTTGTTCAACCGTTTATCTTCGAATATTTTTACTTACAGGACAATCATAAATAGGAATTCAACAGAGATGTTCTTTGTTTCGCATTCTTTTCTGATGCGGCTCGATGGTATCAAAGAGTAATATTTGATGAAAGAAAACAATAAGTTCTATGTAAATATATTTTCCAAAAGGTAAAAAAGTCACTCTCAAAGAACTCTATTCATCAATTAGTCATCACCCACACAAACCCGAATCAATAAAGTAATATAACTACACGCAATAACCTAAAACATAACGACGGCAACCAATCCATAAGCAAATCGCTTGTTTGCACCAACGACAGAAATGGAACCTAAACGTATTTCCATCCTGCAAGATGTACACAGATTGTATAAAGTATTTTGTGTGAGAACGAGAACGCATACAATTATTGATAACTTATAATTGCAGTATGCAAGCGAATCCTCTCATAAAAGAAGTTTTGCAGAACTACCTCGGTTCGGTCAGGCTTTCGCGCAGCACAAATACTGCCCGTACTTATGCAAACGCGATACGTACTTTTTCTGACGTGCTTGGCGCACACGGGCTCGATTTGGAATCTGCTGAGCTTTCTGATTTGAAGGAAGATAGCATAATTTGGATGGCAGACGAGCTTAAAGGGCTATCACCGGCTACAGAACAATGTTATCTCACGGCTACGATTGGTTTCTTTGAGTACATTGCTGGGGAAAACTTAGCGCCAATCAACCTCCCTCGAATCAGGTTGCTCATCAAGCAACGCGCCAGACGGCCTGGTATTCGTTTACCCCAATTCCCCAAATCGGACATTGAGTCCGTTTTGCATTATGCAGAAACGCTAAATTTGAAGATTTACGAAAATGAGCTTGAACGCCTGATTAACCTGCGCGATCGCGCCCTTCTTCTCACGCTTGCGGATACTGGCCTGCGTATTCATGAAGCTTGCAAGTTGCGTCGAGGGGATCTTGATTGGCACGAATCCAGGGCAATTGTGATTGGAAAGGGAAATAAAGAGGCTGTAGTTCGTTTCTCCAAACGGTCAATTGCTGCTCTCAAAGACTACTTGGCCTTAAGAGCAACTATCGATGGCGGTGGTGGCAAAGCGCTTAGTGCTCTACCAATTTTTGCGCGCCACGATAAAGCTGCTGGCAATAAGGTTAAAGCCATATCAACCACGACCGGTAGAGCGATTGTGGCTGTGCGTGTGCGGGAAGCGTGCGGTGAAGAAGCCGTCGGTACCATTACACCTCATAGTTTTCGCCACTACTTTGTAACCACGGTGCTAATGGATTCAGGCAACCTTAAACTAGCCCAGGAGTTGGCAAGGCACACCAATATTGCGGTTACACAGCGATATTCCCACCTTTCAGATGACGAATTGGACAAAAAGTACCAAGAAATCTTCGGGTAAGAATTCTTGGTGGTATTATTTGGCAGAATCCTCAAAGTTCTAAGGAGCGTATGCCAGACAATCGCATTAAATCTCACCCGATTTTGAAGGACATTTCCTCACCCAGCATCCCCTTTTATTGGGAAAAACAAAAATTCTATGCCAAACCCGGCGAGATGATTTCTTCCGCTTTGTTTGCGAATGGAATTAACGTTTTTGGTCACCATCCCAAAGATCACTCTCCCCAGGGTATCTATTGTGCCAACGGGCAATGTTCACAATGCCTGGTTCTGGCGAATCAAGTGCCTGTCAAGGCTTGTATGACACCGGTTGATGAAGGCATGCACGTAATGCCAATCAATGGCTTGCATTCATTGCCTGAAGTGCTTCCATATAGCGCCAATGGGAAAGCAGAGTTGGTCTACGAAGAGCCGGACGTGCTCATCCTGGGCGGTGGACCAGCCGGGCTTTCCGCTGCTATCGAGCTTGGCAAACTTGGAGTTAGCGTAATTCTGGTGGATGACAAAGATCGCCTGGGTGGTAAATTAGTACTCCAGACACACCGATTTTTTGGATCCAGCGAAGCTGTTTATGCGGGTACGCGTGGGATTGATATTGCAAAGAAGTTGGAAAGCGAAACACGCACCCAGCCAAGCGTTGAGGTCTGGTTACGATCAACAGCTCTGGCTGTTTTTGAAGACAAATCAGTAGGGATTTTACGCGACAATAAAACCTATCAATTGGTGAGACCCAAAATTTTGCTTGTCGCAACTGGCGCCCGGGAAAAGTCACTGGCATTTGTTGGGAATACATTACCGGGGGTTTATGGCGCGGGGGCCTTCCAGACCCTGGTAAATCGGGATCTGGTGAAACCCTGCCATAATCTGTTTATTGTCGGTGGTGGAAACGTGGGATTGATTGCCGGATATCATGCTATTCAGGCTGGTATTCATGTGGCCGGCCTGGTTGAAGCTGCCCCCCAATGTGGTGGTTATAAGGTTCATCTTGATAAACTGAAACGCTCCGGTGTACCTGTTTTCACATCAACAACAGTTGTGAAAGCTATTGGGAAAGACGCTGTTGAAAACGTAGTCATTGCCAGTGTTGACGAGCGTTTTCAGCCTATACCAGGCACGGAACGAGAGTTTGCTTGCGATACCATCCTGATAGCAGTTGGTTTGGACCCAGTGAACGAATTTCTCAATAAAGCCAAAGAAGTTGGTATGCAGGTTTACTCAGCTGGAGATGCCAGGGAAATTGCTGAGGCATCTGCGGCGATATTCTCGGGCAAAATTGTGGGTAATCAGATTGCAACACTATTAGGCAGGCGTCAGGAACCTATCCCCCTCGAATGGGCTGAATTTGAAGCTATCTTGAAATCAAAACCCGGAAAAATTCTTCCAACACCAAGCTATGAAAAAATGGAAGGTGTTTTTCCTGTCATGCACTGCAACCAGGAAATCCCTTGTGATCCATGTTCAACCGTATGCCCCAAGCATCTGATTACCATTAGTAAAACTGACATTCGTAGTACTCCCAAATTTCCTTATGGTCAAGATACGGATTGCATTGCTTGTGCCCGTTGTGTTTCTGTCTGTCCCGGTTTGGCTGTCAGTCTGGTTGACTTCAGGAAGAGTAAAGACTACGCTCTGATCACCCTCCCCTACGAGCAAGACCCTGAGCAGGTTAAGCCGGGCACGCTGGTAACGGTAACCGATGTTGATGGTGAAGAGCTATCTCAGTTAACTATAAAATCTACGCGCAAATTACCTGGTTATAACGGAACTACCCTTGTAAGTCTGGAGGCACCCAGGGAGATTGCTACTAAGATAAGCGGCGTAAGAATAATCTCCTCTGATAATCCTGAAGCTTTTGATGAGAGCGTGGACTTCAAGAAGTTGGCAGATGAGGCGATTATCTGCCGTTGTGAGCGTGTGACCGCGGGAGAAATTCGACAACTTATACGTTCAGGTGTGCGCGATATCAATCAAATCAAGGCTACCCTGAGAGCAAGCATGGGGGCATGTGGCGGCAAAACCTGCCTGACGATGATTCGCCGATTATTCCAGTCTGAAGGTATTCAACTTAATGAGGTGGCGGATTCAACTGTCCGGCCGGTTTTTGTGGAGGTTCCTATTGGCATCCTTGCGGGTGTTGAAGAAAATTCTGTCAAACACGCAGGAGGTAACTAATGGACCGGACTTATGATATTGTCATAATTGGAAGCGGTTCTGTAGGAACTCCGACTGCCATGTTCATGGCTCAGGCAGGCTACAAAGTTCTTGTTTTGGATACTTACAGCAGCAATGGCCAAGGCTCAAACAAACATGCCATTGGGGGCATCCGGGCTACCCACTCCGACCCCGCCAAGATCTATCTTTGCACAGATTCCATCAAAGTCTTCTCCACATGGGAAAAAACGTATGGGGATGATATCGAGTGGCACTCCGGAGGCTACAGTTTTGTAGCGTATGATGAACAAATTGAGCGTAACCTCAAGGATCTGCTGGTTATACAAAAGAAAGCCGGCCTGAATATCGACTGGAAAACACCTGAAGAATTACAAAAGCTCTCGTGTGGAATTAACATGAAAGGTTTTTTGGGGGGAACATTTTCACCGGAAGATGGTTATGCTTCTCCCTTGAAATCAAACTTTGCATTCTTCACCCAAGCCCAAAAAGCTGGGGCGGAATTCCACTTCAACGAAAAAGTCACTGCGATCAACGTAGAGAACCACAGAATACAATCCGTTCAAACCGACAAGGGTGTTTATACCTGTAAATGGCTTGTAAACGCAGCGGGAGGTTGGGCAGCTGAAGTATCAAAATTGGCTGGCATAACTGTACCCGTCAGGCCTGATTCGCATGAGGCCTTGGTTACAGAACCGGTGGCCCACTTCATGGAACCCATGATTGTGGATTTACGTAAGCGGCCAGGCTCTGCCAATTTCTATTTTTATCAAAATGCAGATGGTCACCTGATTGGTTGCCAAACACCAGATCCACAAATCTGGGGTGATTTTCAAACTGAAACGAGTGAGTTCTTGCCTCAAATCTGCAGACGTTTGGTCGAAGTTATTCCCAGCCTCACGAATCTGAGAGTAAGACGCACCTGGCGGGGAACGTATCCGATGACTCCAGATGGTTCCCCCATTCTCGGTGAGGTTGCTGATCTTGAAGGTTATATATTGGCTGTTGGTACCTGTGGGCAGGGTTTCATGCTGGGTCCGGGGGTTGGCAAATTGCTTTGCCATCTCGTTCAAGGTAAATTGAGTGAACAGGAAGTTGCTTGTCTCAATGATCTGCGACTCGATCGTTCGTTTGTCAACGAAGAAAAGCTGGGATAAACAAATTTCAAATTTGGTTTAGAATTTGCGGTAGAGTATGAGTTTTGTAAGCTTTACCGCAAAGATACCTTCCAACTATTCACCTGAAGATCGCGCACACATAGCCGAGGCTTATCAGCTTGCCGAAGCTGCTTTTGTTGGGCAGGATCGAGCCAACGGCGATCCTTATATCGCTCACTGCGAAGCTGTAGCTGAGATCCTTCTTGAGTTGGATACCTCCCCTAGCATGGTTATTGCTGGGTTATTGCATGATGCCACTCTGGATACTGATCTAACCCTTGAAGAAGTTCAATCCAAATTTGGCGCCAGTGTTGCCAGCTTGGTGAATGGTTGTGCCAAGATCACTGCATTACAACAACTTTCCCGTGGAGATCAGCACCCTAACGAACGTCGACCATTACCAGAAGTGATCCCTGTGGATAGTGACAGCCGGAAGAACGAAATCGTAGCTGAGACTCTGCGAAAGATGTTGTTGGCTATTGGTGATGATGTCCGTGTGATTGTGATCAAGTTAGCTGATCGTCTGCATAATCTACGGACGCTATCATCCATGCCACCAGACAGGCAAATACAAATTGCTCAGGACTCCCTTGACGTTTTTTCTCCGCTGGCAAATCGGCTTGGTATCTGGCAAATAAAATGGGAATTGGAGGATTTGAGCTTCTTTTACACTAATCCCCAAAAATACCAGGAAATATCTGACCAGATTGCTCTAAAAAGAGAAAAGCGTACCGAAGAGATCAATGGCATCATCAATTCGCTGGCGGCAGAACTTCAGGAAGCGGGTGTCTCTGCAAAAATCACTGGCCGTCCTAAACATATCTACTCAATATATCGAAAGATGATCCGCAAGGGTCAAAATTTTGACGCCATTCGGGACCTGCGTGCGGTCCGAGTGATCGTGGATACAGTTGAATCCTGTTATAAGGTGTTGGGGCTGGTTCACATGCGTTACCAACCGTTACCCGGTGAATTCGATGATTATATAGCGGCTAGGAAGCCTAACAACTACCAAAGTCTGCACACAGCTGTGATCTATACGGATGGCAAGCCGCTTGAAATCCAGATCCGTACCCCTGAGATGCATCAGAATGCAGAATATGGCGTTGCCGCACACTGGCGATACAAGGAAAATAGCGGTCTAATTTCGAATCAATACCAGCAAAAGGTCACCTCTTTGCGCAGCCTTTTAGCGCTCAGCAAAGACTCAGAAGATAGCCAGGACGTACTCGACGCAATCAGTTCGGATGTCTTCAAGGATGAAGTTTACGTGGTCACACCCAAAGGCAGTGTCATTTCTTTGCCTGCAGGTTCAACGCCCATCGATTTTGCCTACACGGTTCACACGGATATCGGCCATCGTTGTCGGGGGGCAAAGGTAAATGGTAAGCTGGTTACGTTGGATTATCAGTTGGTCACCGGAGACCAGGTTGAAATTCTGACAGTAAAAAAAGGAGGCCCCAGCCGTGATTGGTTGAATCCCAATCTGGGTTTGGTGAAATCTAATCGTTCCAAGACTAAAATCCGCCAATGGTTCAAACAACAGGATCGTGAAGAGAATCTTTTGCACGGTAAAGAAACAGTAGAACGCGAATTCAAGCGTTTGGGTGTAAGCCAACCTGATTTAGCGCGTTATGGAGCCAATTTTGGTTTCAAAACCATTGAGGACCTCTACATTGCGGTAGGTAGTGGAGATTTTGCGCTTGGCAGACTGATTAAACTGTATTCAGATGAACAGAAGGAAAGTCTGGCTGAGGAACTTCAGATCAAGCCGTCTTCCTACAATAAACAAGCAGCGGATAGCGGATTCACTGTTACTGGCATGAAAGGGCTCGCCACAGCAACGGCGCGCTGCTGCCATCCCGCTCCTGGAGATGAAATAATCGGGTACATCACCAGAGGCCGCGGAGTGACCATCCACCGCTCGGACTGTCCGAACATCCTCAGAGTAAGAGACAAAGAGCGCTTGTTAAAAGTGGATTGGGGTCAGGCCCAACAAACTTTTCCAGTTGAAGTTCAGATTGTGGCTTTCAATCATTCCGGATTAATGACCGAAATTTCAACAATACTGGGTAGTGAACCAGTTCGATTGGTAGATTTGAGCATGGTAAACCGAAATGAACTCGTCCGGGCCAAATTAGTGATAGAACTAGCTGGATTGGATCAGCTAAGCCGATTGCTGGCACGGCTTGAGAATATCCCAAATGTCATTGAGGCTGCAAGAGCAAATCCAGGTTAATGCATGCGCAATGGCTTTACGGTTTTTAAGGTATACGGTAAAATGCCTGCGAAACCCCTACTAGAGAGGTAAATTAAGGACAATGCCAAAAATTCGATGCCACTATCTCGATTGCACCTATCTTGACGATCGCTATTGCTGTGCGGCTGCCATTGAACTAAACCCTGATTCAGGTTGTCTTACCTACGCCCCGGATGAAGAAGCAGAAGTGCCTTCCTGGGATGAAGATGGAGACGATGATTGGGATGGCGGCGAAAATGAGGAAGAACCAGAAGACCTCTGGGCCAGTGATGAAGACGAAACTGACGATGAGGACGAGGAAGACACTGATCCGTACTAACCCTTGAAGCCTGACACGGCCAAAGGAGAGGAGTGCACGATGGATGACAACACTCTGGGGAAAACCACGATTGCCCCAAATGTTCTAACGACGATTGTTCGCCTGACGACCCTGGGTACACCAGGAGTAACAAGGTTGGCTGGTTCTTCAAGCAATCCCCCTTGTGGGGAACATCAGTCTGATGGTGTTAAGGTTTTTTATCACGGTAACGAAATTTCAGTCGATATTTACCTGGTCGTAACAGCTTCTGAGAATGTTCGATTGGTTGCCGAAGAAGTTCAAAAACGTGTTATTAGGGCCATTTCTGAGATGGTAGGCATGCAGGTTGTTCAGGTAAACGTCCATGTAGCTGACGTGGATATCGAGAGCTAAAATGGTCGCAAAAAAGACAAAATCACGTATGGCTGCGTTGCAGGCTCTATACGAACTTGATCTTGCGGATCACCCTCTGGGGACTGCCCTTGAAGCTCGTGCTGAGGATCTTGGATTGGATGAATCCCAATACGACTTTGCGTTAAGGCTCACCCAGGGAGTTAATAAAACCACAGTGCAATTGGATGAACTAATCAGCCGGCATGCTCCCGAGTGGCCATTGGACCAGGTGGCAGTGATTGACCGCAACATTCTCCGTTTAGCCTTATGGGAAATTGCCTTCTACAGGGAGACACCGCTTAGAGTTGTGATCAACGAGGCCGTAGAATTAGCAAAAGTCTATGGCACTGACAGCTCCCCTCGCTTTGTTAATGGCGTTTTGGGAAGCCTTGTCGATAGCCTTGAAAAGATAAAACAGTCAATTCTCAAATAGAAACAAGGACAGTACTTGTAAATATGAGCCCGCAAGCTTTTCCAGAAAAGAAGCGTCATTTTTGGATGCTGGGAACTATTTAAGATATAACATAGATGCTATAACTATATAACGGCAAATCATCTAAAGGAGAGCCATGTCAGAAACCAAGGATTATTCTCATCAACTTGTCTCGAGGTCGCTAACGGAATTCGGATTTACATCGGATCTTGATTTTGAATACAACCTCCCTGCCGCAACTTTGGTCGAAAAGGCTATTATCGAGAACGAGGGAGAATTATCAAGCGCAGGATCATTGATAGTTGACACCACCCCTTATACAGGGCGATCTCCCAAAGATAAATATATTGTTGAAGATGATGACCCGGACCTTTGGTTGGCATCTGGCACAGAATGGATGGCCAGGGATAAATTTGAAGCCTTGAAATCAAAAATGCTATCTCACCTTGGAAAGCAGCATTTCTACGTTCGAGATATGAAAGCAGGTGCTGATCCGCACAACATGGCCAAAATTCGTGTCATCACAAATTTGGCATGGCACAGTCTGGCAGCCTCCAACTTGTTTATAAAGCACGATGGAGAACCGTGGGAGGAGCTCGATTTCCAACTCATTGCAGATAGCAATTTTGAAGCCGATCCAGAAATTGATGGCACCAGATCACCAGCCTTCATCATTGTTGATTTCAAAACCAAGGTTGTTCTGGTGGCTAAAACACGCTACTCAGGGGAAATCAAAAAATCTGTCTTCACATTTATGAACTATCGTCTGCCAAAAAATGGTGTGCTCCCCCTGCACTGCTCTGCCAATATCGGGCATGCCGGTGATGTTGCCTTGTTCTTCGGATTGAGCGGCACAGGCAAAACAACTCTTTCTTCAGATCCTGACAGAGCGTTAATTGGGGATGATGAACACGGCTGGAACGACAAGGGTGTCTTCAATTTTGAAGGTGGCTGCTTTGCCAAGACAATACGCTTAAACCCCAATTATGAACCCCTGGTTTGGTCTGCCATTAACCGATTTGGTTGTGTGATAGAAAATGTGCCAACGAACGCCGAAAGGGTCCCAGATTTTGATAGTGACGTAAAAACTGAAAACACACGGGCAGCCTATCCTTTGAGCTTTGTACCCAATTTTGTACCATCTGGTCAGGGCGGTCACCCCAGCCATATATTTTTCCTGACAGCAGATGCCTTTGGAGTTTTGCCGCCACTATCCAAGTTGAGTACTGATCAAGCACTTTATTACTTCCTGAGTGGCTACACCAGCAAATTGGCGGGTACTGAAAGAGGTTTAGGAGACAAACCTGAGACGACTTTCTCAACTTGTTTTGGTGCTCCATTCCTGCCTCTTAAACCGGCAATTTACGCCCAATTACTTGCGCAACAATTAGAAAAATATGGGACCAAGGTTTGGTTGTTAAATACCGGTTGGTCTGGTGGAGCGTATGGAATCGGCAAACGTATGGCCTTACCATTGACGCGCCGGATGATTTCTGCTGTATTGGGAAACGAACTCGAGAAAACAACAACGCACATCCATCCAATTTTCAAACTTGAAATACCGGATACAATCGAAGGCGTGCCGAATGAAGTGTTGGATCCAGAAAAAACCTGGTCTGATTTGCTTGCTTATGAAAAAGATGCCAGGGCGCTGGCAGCAAAATTTGTTGAAAACTTCAAGAAATACGAGAAATCGGTTCCAGAGTCCGTAACTAAAAGTGGGCCAATAGAAGATTAGCGGAGGCTAAATGGAAAAATTTGTCATTCAAGGTGGCATTCCCCTAAGAGGGGAAGTTCGCCCGTCCGGAAACAAAAATGCTGCTTTGCCTTTGATGGCCGCTTGTCTTCTTACAGATGAACCAGTAATTCTGCACAATATGCCGGAAATCACGGATACCAAGAACATGCAAAATCTTTTGCAAAGCCTGGGTGTAAATGTCGAAAAACTTGATGACAGTTCGAGTTACCGCTTTACAGCCAGTAACATCAAGGCTTCTGACCTGGACCCGGATGTTTGCAGAATGATTCGTGCCTCTATTTTGTTGGCTGGGCCAATGGTTGCCCGAGAAGGCAGTTTGATCTTACCCCCACCTGGAGGGGACGTTATCGGTAGACGCCGGGTGGATACACATATCCTGGCACTACGCAAACTTGGTGCGAAACTTGTTTTCGAAAATAACCTATTTAAATTCAATACACCAGGTTTAGTTGGAGCAGACATTTTGCTTGATGAGGCCAGTGTCACAGCCACAGAAAACACGCTTATGGCTGCTGCCAGAGCTGAGGGCCAGACAATTCTACGAAACGCTGCTTCTGAACCGCACATCCAGGAGCTATGCAAGATGTTGAATAGTATGGGTGCGAATATTCAAAATATCGGATCCAATACGCTGATCATCAATGGCGTCAAAAAACTCCGCGGTACAGAATTTACTATTGGCCCAGATTATCTTGAGGTCATCAGTTTTGCCGGCGCAGCTGCCGTAACCAGGGGTTCTATTCGCATCAAAGATGCTGGTGTTGAGCATTTGGGAATGATCCAATTGATCTTCCACCGACTTGGAGTGGATTTTGAGATTGACGGACCAGATTTAGTGGTACCAGAAAACCAAAATCTCTCCATCGAACCAGACCTTGGCAATGCCATTCCTGAGATCAGTGTCATGCCCTGGCCTGCATTCCCAACCGACCTGATGAGCATTGCAATTGTTGTCGCCACCCAGTCCAAGGGATCCGTCCTATTTCATGATTGGATGTATCCAAGCCGTATGTTCTTTATCGATAAGTTGGTATCCATGGGCGCTCAGATTGTGCTCTGCGATCCGCACCGCTGCATCGTCAATGGACCCACCCCTCTCGGTGGTGAAAAGTTGGATAGTCCGGATATTAGGGCTGGAATCGCGCTTGTTTTGGCTGCACTATCCGCAAATGGGTCGTCAACTATACGCAATATAGCCCAAATAGACCGGGGTTATGAGCGTATTGACCAGAAACTCCGCAATCTTGGCGCGGATATTCAGCGGATTGAGAGTTAAGCTTTTTTTCAAATACGATTCAGGCTCTTAGAATTCCTTTAAATCAAGCAAAAGGTCCCCTAAAAAGGGACCTTTTTTAACTTGATAATTAAGCCTTATAAGTCAGTCTATGCTTTTTTTGAGGCGGCTTCAACTGCAGAGAGAAAGGTGTCAATAGTGTCGCGCAGCATTGGTTCGGGCAGAGCACCTGTTTGGCGATGAACAATCTTGCCACCGCTCATCATCAACATGGTGGGAATGCCCTGGACGCCGTACTGTTGGGCCCATT
>CAYMNM010000005.1:0-48007 GCA_964391795.1 uncultured Anaerolineaceae bacterium
CCTGTCAAGGCCGAGACCGCGGGTTCAACTCCCGTCGCTCCCGCAGATAAAAGAGATCGCCTAAGCGATCTCTTTTTTTGATTGTTTCAATCATATGGAAGTACTAATCCTTGTTATTGGGCTCGATCCCTAGTTCCTGAGCCCTCCCAAGCATGGTCGCCCGAAGTTTTTGAGAATCTTTCGGGTAAGTGAAATAGAACCCTGTAAAGAGTAAACCGCATAATAACCATGGAAAAGGTATTGTCCATAACATAGCAGTCTGTAAATCCATTTTGTCTGCAAGAAAGCCAAATAATAGGGCAATGATTGCCGCAAATCCACTTTCTATAAAGGTTGTGGCCGCGAACGCAGTCGAACGCAATTCTGGTGGCACAACGCCTTGCATCATCGGTTCCTTGGAACCCTTACCTGGCCACCCGATAAACAGTGCGGTGAAAAAGCAGAATAGGGCAATTTGAAGCATCGACCATTCAGCTGTTTGAGTCAAAAGAATATATGTCAATGGAATTCCTGAAAATACAGAAACCTGCCCGACAATTGTGCGGCCGTACTTTGGACTTTTCTTCTCCGCCCAATCCCCAAGAATTCCGCCGATAATGGCGCTAAAAGCCATGCCAATCATGATTGCCCCAAAGACAAGCGGTGCCTCTTGTGTGCTTAGTCCACGTTTTTCAACCAACCAGAGGATGAAAAAAGCACCCATGATAACCCATGGCATTGAACCAGCCAGACCTTGCAAAATTGCCACCCGGATTGTCGGAATGGCCAGTACTTTTTTGATTCCATCCACACTGGTCTTGTAGCGCTCTGCACCCTTTGCAGTGAGCTTTCCCTTCATTTCAGGTTCAGCAGCCCCACGAACTGGTTCTTTTACAAGTATCAAAATCAACAAACCCGATATGACGCTTGCAGCACCCAAGATTATGAAGCCCCAACGCCATCCTTCAGGAGTTGCCAATGTACTCAGGACGACAGTGAAGATGATGATGCCAAGAGTGCCGATGGCTTCAAGGATCCCCAGCATTTTCCCTCGAATCTTGGGGGCAAATGTGTCAGCAACAATTGAGAAAGTGGCCGGCATCAAACATCCCAGTCCAATACCAGAAACTACTCTAACCGCCAATAATTGGCTAAAATTCTGCGTTAATCCAACCATGATGGTCCAGACGCCCCAAATGCCGGTTCCCCAGAAAATCACCTTTTTGCGGTTGTACTTATCAGCCAGGTAACCCCAAAATGGAGAACTAAGCGATTGAAGCAGGGAGCGCACAAAGGTGATCAAGGAAAGATTCATGATTGAGAGTCCCCAGAGTTGTCTGAGAACCGGGCTGAAAATTGACATCGCCTGGGCTTCCCCCTGATCAACAAAGTATCCCAAAGATAATGCAACCAGTGTCTGCCATTTACTTTTAGTTCCTAAAACCTCCTCAGAATTCTCGTCAGACTGATCAGAAAGCTTATTTTCAACAAATTCTTCCGGTAACAAATCAACTTCTGTCATGTTTACCTCCACAAAGTTGCCTAATTCTATCAGTCGAATTCCTACAGAGGCAGGAGAATAACTCATTTTCCAAAATAGTGCGCATAAAAGTTACAATTGGATAAACAATTGAATTTAGGAGCTTCCATGTCATTTTTCCGCCCTGATTTCCAACCTCTTGCCCAACCAGCCGCAATCGTTCAGACAGGTAAAGTTCGTTTCACCGTCTTAAAAGACCGTCTGATACGGCTGGAGTACGACGCAGAAATGATTTTTGAAGACAGACCCTCCCAGGTTGTTTGGTATCGTACTCAGCCATTGCCAGAATTTCAGACTTGGGAAGAAAACGGTTGGCTTCATATTGAAACTGCCTTCCTCTACCTGAGTTATAAACTTAACGGTGAGTTTTTCTGGCGTGATTTGAACGTTGTGCTCAAGGAGACCGGGCATGAATGGCATTTCGGTGATTCAGACTATAGTAACCTCAAAGGAACTGCTCGCACTCTCGACCGTGCTGATGGCCCAATCCCCTTGGATCAAGGCCTGGTCTCCCGAGCGGGTTGGAGCCTCCTTGATGACTCAAGTTCACTCGTTTTTTCGGAGGAAGGTTGGCTGCAAACTCGCGCCGCTGACCCTTTCAAAAAAGACTTCTACTTTTTCGGTTATGGCCAGGATTACTTGCAGGCTGTCAAGGATTATCAAGATCTGAGCGGCAGACCAGGTCTTCTACCACGCTGGTCACTTGGAAATTGGTGGAGCCGGTTCTGGAGATACACTCAGGAAGAATTGACCCAACTTATGCTCGAGTTTGAATCCCGTTTATTTCCACTCTCGGTCTGCATTGTAGACATGGATTGGCATATCACAAAAACCGGAAACACTTCTTCCGGTTGGACAGGATACACCTGGAACAAGAAACTCTTTCCTGATCCTTATGGATTTGTCCAATTCCTCCATGATCATAAATTGCGTACAGCCCTAAACCTGCACCCTGCGGAAGGCGTCCATGACCACGAAGAAGCTTATCCTCAGATGGCGGAGGTTCTCGGTATCGATCCGCATACCAAAAAACCGGTGGTTTTCGATATTGCCTCCCGGGATTTCACAGAAGCGTATTTTGAGTTGCTGCACCACCCCATGGAAAGCAAAGGAATCGATTTCTGGTGGATGGACTGGCAGCAGGGCACTAAGACCAAAACAGCCGGATTGGATCCACTTTATTGGCTCAACCACTTGCATTACTTTGACTTGGGGCGAAACCACACCAAACGGCCCTTCGTCTTCTCGCGATGGCCCGGACTGGGAGGTCATCGTTACCCAATCGGATTCTCTGGCGACACCATCGTTTCGTGGGAGTCGCTTGCTTTCCAACCTTACTTCACAGCTACTGCCAGTAATGTCGCCTTTGGCTGGTGGAGCCACGATATCGGTGGACATTGTGAGGGAATCGAAAATGACGAGTTGTACCTGAGATGGGTACAATACGGTGTATTTAGCCCCATTTTCCGCCTGCATTCAACCAATAACCGCTATTGTGAACGCCTGCCTTGGAAGCATGGTTTGGATGTGGAAGAAACTGCCCGGAATGCTATGCAGCTGCGCCATCGCCTAATCCCCTTGCTCTATAATGCCTCCTGGATAAATTCCACATCCGGTGAACCGCCCATCCTTCCGCTATATTACCGCTGGCCTGAAGAAGCTGCGGCATATACTTCACCCCAATCCTATCTTTTCTGCCAACAAATCCTGGCTGCCCCTATTACCAAACCCATTGATTCATCCACTGGGCTATCCCGGCAGGTTATCTGGCTGCCCAGAGGTGATTGGTATAACTTCTTTACCGGTGAGTACCTGCAAGGCGGTTCATGGACGGTTATGTACGGCCGCTTGCAAGATATTCCAGCTTTTATTGCCCCGGGTGCCTTAATTCCTTTAAATGCTGATGAAGTGTCCAACGGGGTTGACCTGCCAGCAAAACTGATGATTAGGGCGGTACCTGGTAAAACCAGTAGTTTCCATCTCTACGAGGATGATGGGGTTTCCCAAGCCTACCTGAAAGGTGATTATTCAATCACCGAATTACGCCAGGAACTGAGTGATAATAATTGGCTGTTCAGCATCAGCCCACGTCAGGGAAGCTTTTCCAAGGCACCTTTAAACCGCTCTTGGCAGCTCGAAGTGTTCGGCCTAAGCTCAACATCCTCACTAAACTGCCTTGTGGATGGCAAAGAAATCACGCCATCATGGCATTACGATGTAGATTTGCATATCTTGCAGATTAATTTAGGAGAATTGCCAGCCACCAGCAGCCTGAATTTAACTCTTCAAGGAGTTCAGGCTTACAAAGATGAAACACCAATTTTCAAACGTGTTGAGAAAGTAATCGAGTACGCTCAGATACCATCCATTGTAAAGCAACAATTTCTCAACGATTTACCACAAATCCTGGGAAACCCAGGAAGGATTATGGCTTTTGCGAACAAATTTACCGATAGCCAATTGCTTTCAATCTTCGAAGCCGCCTTCAACCACCAGTCTGATCCGATCCCGCAGGATATCGATCAGGCCTTTTCAAATATGATGAACACCTTCAATACTTTGATGCGGGGTTGAATAGTACAAACAAACAAAAAACAGGCCTTCAAGCCTGGTATTTGTTATCGTCCGTTTCCACGGTAATCTCAGGAGGAGCTTCTTGTTTATGCCGTTCGCTCCTGTTCAGCCGCATGGGATGTTCCCGCATTCGGTCATCATAAACCGATGGGTCTTCCAAGAGGATGGTATCCTCAAAACGCACGTCATCCATAATCTTGCGCGGATAATTACGGATTTCATCCGTAGTCTTGACCACCTCGCGGAACGTGGCATTTTTCTTTAGTTTTCCAAGCCATTCACCAAGGTCTTGGGCAGTTTTTGTGATCCGGTCCGGCCCAAGCAAAATAAACCCGATTATCAGGATAAAAGTAATCTCAGACCAGCCTAAGTTTAGAAACGGCATTTGAGCTTGTTGGCCGCAAACTTACTTGATTTCAGTCTTGTCTTGGGGTTCCACAACCTCATCAGAATTGGCAGGCTTCTCGCCTCCATTTAGACCTTCCTTAAAGGCCTTTACACCTTTACCCATTTCTCCTGCCACCCGGCTGATACGGTCCACACCAAAGACCAAAAGAATTATCACAATAACAAGAATAGCTTCAGGCCATCCGATACCCATCGTTCACTCCTTTATTGCGGCTGCCCGATTTTTTTGTGCAAGCCGCGCTAATAATATGCTTAGTAAATATAATCCAAAAAGCGGGATCATAAAGATTGCCATGTTGACAGGATCTGGCGTGGGGGTTATCAGCGCAGCCAGAAGTGCCACAGCGATGATGGCAATTCGCCATCCCTTGGTCATTTGAGCTGCGGTAATAAAGCCAAACCGTGCCAAAATATAGAAAATCAGCGGGATTTCGAAACTTACCGCGATCCAAAATATCAGGTTGACAGTGAAGTCAAAATACGAGCGAATGCGTATGATCGTCTGGATGTTCAATAATCCAGAAAAAAACTGTATTGCGGGCGGTAACATAACCTTGAAGGCAAAAAATGCGCCAGCAAAAAAAAGTAGTGTCACAAAGGGGATGGCGGTCAATAAACCTTGCTTTTCTGTTTTGGTCAAGCCTTTACCAATGAAAATAAAGAGCTGGTAAAAGATCCAGGGTGAAGCCAAAATAATTCCCGCCAGTAGAGTGACCTTCATGTACACTTGAATGGTCTCGGTAACATCAATGGCCTGCAAACGGTTAATACCGCCAATTGGTACTGCCAAAAAATCGATGACGCGCGGTGTAAAAACAAACGCGAAAGCGACAGCTATTGCCAAACCAATCAAGCTTAAGAGCAGATGATGCCTTAGTTCTTCCAGGTGATCACGCAGACTCATCCTGGTTTCAGAATCTTTTTCCATAGGCTGATTATATCCAAGCTCAAAACAAGATATCAGGTTTGCGTAACTCTGTGATGAGAGTGTGCAATTGCACCAAACCATCTTGTTCCAAATCGACCACTTCCATAGCTGGATACTCGTTCATAAAAAAATTCAAATATGCTGGTCTGAAGCTGACCACTCCGATTTCGAAGGAGCTTTCTTTCAGCATTTCCATCGCCCTTGGCCAACCTCTATTGCTTTCAATTTCATAAGGACCAATTTCATCAATCAGCAATACATGACTGTACACAAAAGAATTCAGATGCGCATTTACCAAATTGAAGACGCTGGGGTCCATCCACCAGCGCCCAATCTGAAGCCAATCACCTCGATTTTCAAGTGATCCAAGGAGATAGGTAGTCTCATCAGGGAGTAGATTTACCAAAATATCAGTCTTTACTCCATCAGTAAACACAGTTGGACAGTAAAAACCAAATACAGAAAACCCACTACCCATTGCCTTCTGAACAATCTGTTTACAAGCCTTGGTTTTGCCTGATCCACTCCTGCCTGTCAGGCCAATCAATTCAGCCAACTATGTTCCTTTTTTGATCAAACGTTGAGCTGTCTCAAGCATCAAGGCAATACCCGTAGGCAAACATGTCTCATCAATGTCAAATCGCGGGTGATGATGTGGGAAGTTTTTGCCTTCCTTGGCGTTGGCAGATCCGACAAACATAAACATGCCTGGGATTTCGTTCAAGTAAAAACTCATATCTTCTGAACCAGCCGTATGGAAATTCTCATCAACAATCAGGTCAATTCCCAAAGTTTTGCTGGCTTCCAGTGCCACTTTGGTTACTTCGGGGTTGTTGATCGTTGGGGGCATGGCACCACGATCCTCAAATGTTCCTTTACAACCCATGCCAGCTGCAACATTTTCTACAATTTCCTGTGCTCTTTGCAGTACCAGGTCTCTGCCTTCCGTTGAATATGTACGCAAGGTGCCCAGTATATCCACTGCTGGAGGAATAATATTGCTGACAGTACCTGCGTGGATACTACCTATCGATAGTACCGCGCTTTCAAAGGGGCTAAGATTGCGCGAAACGATTGTTTGCAGGCTCAAGATTACACTTGCGGCTGCTACGATAGGGTCTTTTACCGTATTTGGCACACCGCCATGACCACCCTTTCCTTCAATCTTGATAACCAATTCATTACACCCCGCCATAACCGGACCAGCTGTCAATCCCACCCAACCCACAGGTTGTTCATTCCAAACATGCATACCAAGAACATAATCCGGACGTGGATTTTCAAGCACGCCATCGGCAATCATAGCCGGTGCGCCGGATCCAATTTCCTCTGCGGGCTGGAAAACAAGCTTGATGGTAGCTGGGAATTCTGCTCTATTTCGCATGATTAATTCTGCTACGGCCAATCCACTTGCGGTATGGGCGTCATGCCCACAGGCATGCATCTGACCATCCGTTTGGCTTTTGTAATCAACATCATTAGCCTCAGCGAGGGGCAAAGCGTCCATATCGAAACGCAGCATGATAACAGGTTGGCCGGCTTCACCCTGTGCGAGCCCAACTACTCCGGTTTGACCAACGCCAGTTCTGACCTTGTAACCAAGGGTTTCAAGGCGACTGGCAACAAGTTTTGCAGTTTCAAATTCCTGAAATGCTAACTCAGGATTTTGGTGAAAGTGACGTCGGTCTGCGACCATCTGGGGTAAAAGTGCAAGGGCTTTTTCTAGGATTTTCAACCTAACCTCCAAAGATTATTCGTTTAAAACCTTCATTGTAGGGTTCGTGGATGTTACTTTTCCGTGCAGTCAGGCGCTGTAGCAAAACCTCAGGGTCTCCAATCTGAGATTTATGTTCACACAATGCAAGATAACGTGTATTCCAATGAGTTTCAACATCCAGCAGTAAATCCGGCTCGTTAGTCAGACATAACCAGAGTTCCTTAACTTGCCAGGGCATTAAGCCCTGCTCCATAAGCTCAGGAAAAAAGCTGGCATTTCCCACGGCAGGGAATAGTGAGTCCACCACAATTTGTCCAGCCGCACGATGGTCCGGGTGGTTAACATAACGTCCGTGACTGAAGAGCATGTTTGGATCGCAGGTTACCAGTATGTCCGGTTGCACCTTACGAATAAAGGCTGCAAGGCGTTTGTGAAGATCCAAGCTTGCCTTGAGGAATCCATCAGGATAGCCAAAATAATCAATTTGGTGCACGCCTAAGACAGCAGCAGCATTTTTTTGTTCCACTTTGCGAATTTCCGGCAGTAGGGTCCAATCAGGATAAGCTGCGCTTACACCCCTTGCACCGTCTGTTAACAAACCATACTGAACATGATACCCTGCTGAAGTCCACGAAGCTATCGTAGCTCCCATAAAAAATTCCGGGTCGTCAGGGTGAGCCAAGATAATCAAGATCTTGGTACCTGCCGCCCAGTTTAGGTCTTTTTGATCCATTCTCTTCTGGGTCTCCTGAATTTTTGGGGCTGAGATTCAACATTACCAGAATCCGCTTTGTTGGCAGTTTTTTCTGCCCGATTCTGACCAATTTGCTGGTTGCCATGCCTATTCTGATCTGGAGCTGTCTGACTTTGTCCACCCTGGCTGGCAGTTTTATCGCGTTTATTATCCCAACTACGTTTTTTGCTTTGGTACCGATCCTGCCGGCCAGTCTGCTTTCCAGGGGTGTCACCAGATGTTCCTGTAGGATTCGAGGAAGCTGGCCGGTAATTATCTCTTCGTGGATTGCGACCCTTTTGGTTCCTCTGGTCCTGGCGAGTCGGCTTCTTGGGTTCAGGTATCGGGGCTAACTTAAGCATCTCAACATCCGCATTTGCAGGTTCTTCGAAAAGATGAGTCCGATCAAGTTCGGGCTTCTTTTCAGCCATAACACCTGTTTCGAGCTCTTCGCGGGTGAATTTGCGATTACCTAACTCAGGTATCCAAACAATCACGGTATCTGCCATCGGAATTAATTGCGACACCTTACCTTCACCAAGCGGGGTCTGTATCAATTTTTTCTTTTTAGGCAGGATCTTTAAGGCTTCCTCATAGGCGGGATACTCATACGCCAGGCAACACCTTAAACGTCCGCAAATGCCGGTAATTTCGTTTGGTGTTAGTGAAATATCCTGTGCTTTTGCCATCTTGATGGATATTGAGCTGAAATCCTTAAGGAATCTTGAGCAACACCGCTTTTCGATCCCACAAGCCCCCAGCCCTGAGATCATCTTGGCCATGTCTCTTGGTCCCACCTGGCGCACTTCAATACGTGATGACTTGAAGAGGTGAGAAGCTTCTCTTAAGAAACCCTTGATGTCAAAATTTGTTTCAGCATCGTAATTAAGGAATAAAGTAACCCTGGAAGAATCCAAGGCGTATTCTGCGCTGATGATCTTCACATCCTGAAAGCGTGAATGACGTAAAAATTCTGCTACATTGTCAACAGCTTCAGCTTCTTTCTGACCAAGTGCTTCTTTGATAGCGAGATCCTCATCAGAGGCTACTCTTTCAATACCGACTAATTCAAGATTCGGATTGACGTTTTGCGCATCAGGGTTGGTGACCTTACCAACTTGAAGGCCTCTGACAGTGTTCACAACCACAAAGCTATCCCGCAATATTTCCAATTCCGCAGGAGCCGTAAAATCATATGCGCGACCAGAATCATTGAACTGGACGCTGATTATTTTTTTATCTGACATAGCTTTTAATTATATCATCCCCTACACCCCGAAAGCTGCCTTGCTCGACTCGGCGGCCAGAGCACGAGAGATATTTCGCAAGGCTTCTGCAGAAGCTGAGTCAGAGTTTTGAGTAATCAACGGCGAACCGATGTCCCCTCCCTGCCCAATCTTGGGGTCCAGCGGTATCCTCCCTAAGAACGGAATTCCTTCCCGATGAGCCAGATGCTCTCCGCCACCTTCACCAAAGACGGGCATGCGGGTTCCATCGGGTAATTCAAGATAGGCCATATTTTCAACCACGCCGAATACGGGAATGTTCATCTTAGCAAACATGGCAATCGCTCTCGCAGCATCATCCACCGCCACCTGTTGCGGCGTTGTGACAACCACAGCCCCGCTTATGGAAAGGATTTGAGATAGTGAAAGTTGTACATCACCAGTTCCGGGCGGCATATCCACAATCAGGTAATCAAGTTCGCCCCAATCAAAATCAGTCAAAAATTGTTTAATCGCAGAATGCAGCATGGGTCCGCGCCAGATTAAGGGTTGCCCCTCTTCAACAAAGAATCCAATTGAGAGCACTTTCATACCATCCACTTCAGCTGGTTTGAGTTTCTGCCCTTCTTCTGCTGGAAGAATGCCGTCGATACCCAACATCCGGGGAATATTTGGTCCGTAAATATCTGAATCCAACAAACCAACTTTAGCCCCATCAAGGGCCAAAGATTCCGCAATAGCCACGGCCACAGTGCTTTTACCAACGCCACCTTTACCAGACCCAACTGCAATAATTTGTTTGAATTTATTCTGACCAAGATCCACTTGTTTACTTTCTACAACCCTTGCGGTGATGCGCACATCCACGTGATCCGCGTCTGTTTGATCCAAAACCACACTGCGGCAAGTAGCCTCAAAGTAATTTCGAAGTGGACAGGCTGGAGTAGTAAGTACTACTGTGAAGCTCACATTTTTGCCTTCCACCTTCAAATCTTCAATCATATTCAAACTAACCAGGTCCTTGCCCAAATCAGGGTCAATTACCGTTGATAATGCTTTTAATACTTCTTTTTCAGTTGTCATTTTTCTCCTGATAATCGTAATTGCCCAATTCTAACCAAGTTCAGAAGGCATAACAAGCTAACAGAGAGACTGAAAACCAAGCTTCTGCTAAAAATACTATGTAAAGCCTTTACATTCATCTTTTCAGAACGTTGATTAATAGTGGCTACGCGCAACGTTTCATCGTGGAAAACTTGGAATCCGCCAAGATGGATGTATTCGATTATTCCACTGTCACTGATTTGGCCAGGTTCCTTGGTTGGTCCACATCCAATCCACGCAACACAGCAATATGATAAGCAAATAGCTGAAGTGGAATCACATTAATTACCGGGCTTAGAAGCCAGGGTGTCTTTGGCATCCAAAAAACCGCGTCGGCTATTGGTGGTATCAGTTCGTCACCCTCGGTGGCCACTGCGATAACTTTTCCGTTGCGGGCTTTTGCTTGTTCAATTTGAGATACCATTTTTTCATACCAGGCATCCTGGGTTGCTAATGCAAGTACTGGCAAGTCCTTATCCACCAAAGCAATCGGCCCGTGTTTCATTTCGCCAGCAGGATAACCCTCGGCATGAATGTAGGTAATTTCCTTCAGCTTCAAAGCTCCTTCATAAGCAATCGGCATATTGATCCCGCGCCCCAGATAAAGCGCGCTGTGAACGTGTTTGAACTGTTCGGCAATGACCATGATTTCTTCTTCATGGCTAAGCGCTTTTTCTGCCAGGCCAGGAACACGCAGCATATCGCGAACCAATTCAGTTCTGCGAGTTTTTGACAAGGTTCCTCTTAGGTCCGCAAGGTAGACCGCCAACATGTAAAGGTTCAAGATTGGGGCCGTGAAGGCTTTGGTTGAAGCTACGCCAATTTCTGGCCCAGCCTGCATCGAAATGAAACCATCAGCCACACGCATCGCCTGCGAACCGATTGCGTTCACAATCGCCCAAATAGTTGCCTTACGCTTACGACCTTCTGCCATAGCAGCCAGGGTATCCGCAGTTTCACCGGATTGTGAAATGGCCAAAACGACTGTATTTTCGTCTACTATGGGGTCAGAATATCGAAATTCAGAGGCAATTATCACTTCGGTTGGAATCCTGGTAATTTTTTCGAGAAGGATCTTTCCAACCATGCCAGCATATGCTGCTGTTCCACAGGCTGTGATCATGATTTTCTGAATGGATTCGGCTTTCTCCTGGCTGCAATTCAAGTCTGGGAGGTTGATTTTGTACGGATCGAATTCCACCCTTCCTACCAATGTATCCGATAGTGAACGCACTTGCTCGTGGATTTCCTTTTGCATAAAATGCCTGTAGATACCCTTCTCTGCTGAAATTGGGTCCCAGGGCACATTCTGAATTACAGGTTTTACTTTTTTTCCGTTAATTGTGTTAATTTCTAAACTATCTTTTTTGACCACTGCTAGCTCGCCTGAGTCCAAAAACACAATTCTATGTGTATATTCGACAATGGCGGGTAAATCGCTGGCAATAAAAGTTTCGCCCTCTCCCAGCCCAATCGCAATTCCACCGGCATTGCCCAATCGAGCGGCAATGAGTTGGTCCGGATGATCAGAACAGAGTACCACAATACCGTGAGCTCCACGGATGCGCTTGAGTGTCTCAACAACCGCGGCATTGAGGTCTTGTGAAACCGCATAGTAATGTTCAATAAGATGAACGATGGTCTCTGTATCCGTCTCTGATTTGAACTCGACCCCTTCTGAACTTAATTCTTCTTTCAAAGACAGATAATTTTCGACAATACCATTATGGACTATGACAATCTTGCCGGTTGATCCTACCTGAGGATGCGCGTTTTGTTGGCTGGGAACCCCATGGGTAGCCCAGCGTGTATGCCCTATTCCGATGTTGCCATGTAGGGGCGCCTGCTGAATTAGAGCTTCAAGCCCTGAGATCTTACCTGCCTCGCGTCGGACTTCGATTCTGCCACTCTCAAGGACAGCAACGCCCGCTGAGTCATATCCTCTGTATTCCAGTTTACGAAGACCATTGACAATGATGGGTGTTGCATCCCTTTCCCCTATATAACCAACAATACCGCACATAATACTCCCTTTCTGCACATACAAACGTGCCATCACCCGGAAAACATCCCGAGTGTTAGTCCTATTCGCATGGAAACCAGAAATGGATTTTCAGGGGGGCATCCGCCGATCTTTCGATTTTCCCAATTATTGGTTAACCTTTCTTTGCAGAAAGGAACCCCCGACCTCGTCACTCAGCGTAAACTGAGCCAGGCGCTCATTTTCCAATGCGTTATGGCATTATAAAGTGAGGATTCCTTAGCCGTCAAGCCTAAACACGGCTTTTAATAATTCATAATCCGCAGGAGTATCCATGTCCAAGGTCATGCTTTCGTCAAACCAGGGCAAGAGTTCGTTGGGAAAAGCCTTAACAACATCCCTTCCACTCTGGTCAGGCCCAAGCGTACGCAACATGTTTAGGCTGGCTCGTGGGAAATATACTGGGTGGCCCCTGCGGTCACCAATATGAGGTCGTGTCACCTTTCCGCTTTCCAGGCCTTTAACAGCAATTGCCCATATAAGGTCAGGGGTAATCTGAGGTTGGTCGCCCAAGAGAGTTACTGCACCTGGACAATCCTCAGGAAGGCTTAAAGCTGCTAACCTTAGCGAGCTTCCTTGCCCTTCAGTCCAATCTGAGTTAATTAATAGTTTCACCGGGTAATTAACTATTTTTTCACTAACGATTGCGTTATTTGCCCCCAGAACAACGTAAACCGGGTTCAACCCGGCAAGTATGACAGCAGAGATGACAGTTTCGAGAACGGTCCTTTTTCCCCAAGGCATCAGTTGCTTAATTTTACCAAAGCGGCGGGCCTCACCCGCCGCCAAGATCACCCCTGGAATCTGGATTTGTTGATTTTCAATCACAGATTTTTCCCAGACCCCTTAACACCGCTTCGTCGGTCAAAGGGAAGTAGTAAAAGCGTTTCCCGGTTGCCTGATATACGGCATCAATGACGGCCGGGGCAAAGGGCAAATAGGGCATCTCTCCCATTCCTCTGGCACCATAGGGTCCCCGTGGCTCTGGATATTCCAGAATGATCGATTTTGTCTCCTCAGGGATGTCTAATATGGTTGGAACCAGGTAAGTTGAAAGCTCCTTGGTAAGTACTTTTCCATCGACTTGCTTCCAGTTTTCAGTCAAAAGGTATCCAGTAGCCTGAGCCACCGCACCTTCTATTTGTCCTTGAACCAATTGGGGATTGATGGCTTTGCCAACATCATTGGCACAGATAACCTTCTTCAAGGTCACCTGCCCAGTCTGAGTATTGACCTCCGCCAGAACCGCTTCCGCCACGTAACCATAGGCTACATTGGGGGTGCAATGGCCATCGATGGGGTCAAGATTGCTAGTTTTTTCTGCATAATAGGTGTAATCAACTCTCGCAGGTCGTTCGCCCTGTTCCCATTTTTGCAGTACCTCACTGGCTGCTCCCAGGATGGAGTTGCCGGCCATGAAGGTCATCCGCGAAGCAGAGACACTACCTGAACTTTGCGAAGTAGCTGTGTCTGAAAAACGCATTTCCACTTTTTCAAATGGAATCCCCAAGGCCTCAGCTGCAAATTGGCGGAACACCGTATGTGCTCCCTGCCCAACTTCAGCACCACTGTGGAAGAGTACCGCCTTCTCAATTTGCTGATCACCATGCAATTCAATACTGGCCGCACAATTTTCCTGGTATCCATAAGAAAAACCAATATTTTTATAACCGCAGGCATAACCCCATCCGCGTTTAATATCCGGGTTTTCAGGTTGTTCAAGGACAGGCCTACGCCAACCGCTTTCTATTTTGGTCCAACCAGCCTCAAGTGCACACTGTTCTGCCACATCAATCATTCGAATCCCTGTAGGGATGACATCACCCATGGATTGGATGGATCCCTCATGCAGCAGATTGCGCATGCGGAATTCCACAGCATCCATACCCAATTTTTCTGCCAACAACTGCGCCTGGCTCTCCGCCATAAAGAGGGCTTGAGGTCCCCCAAAACCACGGAAGGCGGCACCTGGAATGTTGTTAGTGTAAACACAGTAAGCATCAACTGCCACATTTTCAACATCATACGGACCTGAGGCCAATAAAGTGGCATTTCCCAATACCTTGGTGGAAGTAAAGTTGTAAGCACCAGCATCGGCATAGATCTGAGTTTCGATCGCCCTAATTTTGCCGTCTTTGGTAGCACCCCATTTAGCGTGCATCCTGTAGTAGTGCCGCTTGCCATGACCAAGTATCGACTCTTCGCGGGACCAAACCGTTTTAACCGGTCGGTTGATGCCCTTCTCCTGTAAACGCATGATTGCCAGTGCGAGTGAAATCTGAACCGACATATCCTCGCGACCGCCAAACGCACCCCCAATGGCAGGGTAGATCACACGAACCTTTTCTGCCGGCAGATTTAATGAATGGGCAATTTGTTCCTGATCTTCATGCGTCCATTGACCACCCACGATAAGGGTGATACGTCCTTCATTATCGAGATAAGCCACCCCAGCTTCAGGCTGAAGATAAGCATGTTCCTGAACTGGCGTTTCATAGTCACGTTCGATAATGACATCACATCCCTCGAAAGCAGCTTGAGGGTTGCCGTGACGCACGATGTTGTGATGGTAAATATTCGTATTCTGCCCCGGGTGCAGAATCAAGGCATCTTCAGCCAATGCTTTATCAAGATTATCCACCAATGGCAAATCCTGCCAGTTGATTTTTATCAGTCCAAGAGCCATCTCAGCAGCTGATTTGCTTTCGGCAATAACCAACGCAACCTGATCGCCGACAAACCGCACCACATCTGTTCCTGGTTTCGAAGAGCCTGGTCCACAAAGTACTGGTTGGTCAGCAATATTCAGACCATGCTCGTTATTGGGGACATCCTTTGCTGTAAGAACCAACACGACACCAGGAACCGCTTCAGCAGCTGAAGTGTCAATCGCAAGCATACGCGCGTGCGGCCTGCCCGCAAACAAGGTTTTCATAACCAGAGCATCACTGAAGTTGAAATCTCCCGGATATTTGGCTTTTCCGGTCACTTTGTTCAGCGCATCAACGCGTGGGAGAGCTTTTCCAACAGTCTTCATGCTTACCTCCCCATCTTTCTGGCAGCATCTTCAACTGCCTCAACAATTTTGTAGTAACCTGTACAGCGGCAGATATTTCCAGATAACGCTTGTTTGATTACATCCCTATCAGGGTTTTCGCATTCCTCCAGCAATTTCACTGAAGACATGACAAAACCCGGTGTACAGTATCCGCATTGCACCGCGCCATGGTCAATAAAGGCCTGTTGGACAGGGTGTAGCTGATCTTGCTCAGCCACGCCTTCAATCGTATTTATCTTAGCGTTATGAGCCCGTTGCCAGGGAGTCAGGCAACTTAGAACTGCTTTATCATCCAGGAAGAGTGTGCAGGCACCGCATTCACCTTCTTCACAACCAGGCTTCGATCCGGTTAATCCAACTTTTTCACGGATGAAATCCAAAAGCGTCCTCCCCCCTGTCCAGGCTTCACATTCGTAGCTCTGGCCATTAATTTCTGTACGAAGCACTTCACCTGTCCAACCTGCAGCAGGATGTTCAGGTAAAGCAATCCGTGTTGAAAGCGTAGCAGGTTTTTTTGGAATACTTTCACATTCACCATTGGCAATTTCTGTCAAGGCATTTTCAACAAGAATTTTCACCATATACTTACGATAAGTATCGGATGCTCTGATGTCAGAGATGGGTTTGGCAGCTTTTTCAGCCAGAATGGCCGCTTCCTGGATCGTGGTTGAATCCAGAGATTTCCCAAGTAGGAAGACTTCAGCTTCTTTTGCATGTATGATGGTTGGAGCAACTGCTCCAAGTGTAAGTCTAGCCTCCTCAACAAGGCTTCCTTGTAGCCGTAGTATGACTGTAGCATTCAGAGTGGCAATGACTTGAGCTCTGCGCAATCCACTTTTCTTAAAATTGCCTCGCTCAACTGGTTGCATGGCTGGGAAAATGATTTCCTTGAGGAATTCATCCGCCTGTAAAACTGTTTTACGCACACCCAGGTAAAAATCCCGCATTTTTACCAGGCGCTCACCCTGGGCTGAACTCAATAGCAGTTCCGCGTCCATTGCCATTAAGGGACAAATCGTGTCATTGGCAGGTGAGGCCGTGACCAGATTGCCTGCCACTGTAGCTGTGTTCCTTATCTGAGGGGTGGCCACATGCCAACAGGCTTGGTAGAGTGGAAAAGCTTTACTTCTCATCAAAGTAGAAGCTATTACATCATTGTGCGTTACAAGACATCCGAGGTGAATCTTGCCATCAGCGTCCTGAAAAATATCAGCGCTTTCAGCCATGCGTGAAATATCTATCAAAGTTTCCAGTTCATTCCACTTGCCATTCCTGATTTCAACCATCAAATCAGTTCCACCCGCTATCATACGGCTATGTGGCCCGGCTTCCACCAGAACCTTTTTGAGTTCTTCCTGGGTTTCAATGATGTGGTAATTCTTCCACATGTTACTCCTTCGCCTTAACAGATCGAGGCTTAATACTATGCGCTTTTTGTGTTCTTTTTGTCAATGACTTCTGCCAAAATACTAATTGCTATTTCTTCAGGCGTTTCAGCTTTGATAGCCAAACCAATAGGTGATTTAGCTTTAGAAATCTGTTCTTCGCTTACGCCTTGGTTCCGTAAGCCAGCAAGCGTGCTTGCCCAACGTTTTTTTGAACCAATAACACCAATATAAGCGGGCTCTGTGCTCAATATCGCAGGCAAACCTGCGATATCCACATCGCTGCCATGGCTCACATCAACAATGAAGGTGCGGGGACCGATTGGAAGTAACCCAGGCAATTCTGCCATTTTAGCGTGGATCAAGCGACACCCATCAAATACAACAGGATCCAACAAGATCTCGCGCTCATCCACTACGACAATTTGGAAGCCCAGAGGTTTGGCTGCCTGTGCAAGGGCACGTCCCACATGGCCTGCCCCTATAATGAGCAGCATGTCTGCTGGTAATAGCGGTTCAATGTAGACTTCCATTTCACCGCCACATACCCCCAGCGAAGCGTCATCATCCGCCTTCAAAGAATAATGAACAGTTCGAGGTCTACCATCTTTAAAGGATTCCAGAGCCGCTTCACGAGCAGCTTGTTCCACACCTCCTCCCCCAACAGTCCCCTCGGAGCGGCCATCGGGAAAAACCAACATTTTGGTGCCAGCATGACGGGGCACAGATCCCATCGTTTTAATGACAACGCAATAACAAACCGGTTTTCCCGCAGTTTTTAGATCAATTAGTCGTTGTAAAATATCACTCATCCTACCTCCAGAAGAGAAAGAATTAAAGGCAGGAGCTGTTTTTTACGTGAGACAACACCTTCTGCCGAATACGTGCCATCAGCCAATGGGCGATAAGGCAGTTCTTCCAATTCAGAAGGAATGTCCACCATGATCATGCGGCTGGAATTCTTGACAATATCTGTGACCATCAAAATGCTAAAGTCGAGGCCTTTCTCGTTCTTGAGATCACGTAAAGCCTTTTGCAGGCGACCAACATAATCACCCAGTTCGTATATGTCTGAAGTTTCTGCCTGTGCAACCGCAAAACGATAATTACCGCTCTCGTAAACTTTCATGTCGCTGCGTACCACGTTTTCCGGGTCCTGAGTTAGTATCCCTGCCCCAGCCTGGACCACTTTATCACCCCAACTCTGTAAAGTTTCTTCAGCTAGGGGCGAACCAGGAACAAAAGCCCACCTTGCCAAACGATCGGAAGCCACCCGATCACGTTGTGTGGTCGTTGGTGACTGCAGGATGAGTGTATCCGAGAGTAACCCTGATAAGAGCAAGGATGCTAACTCAGGAGGTGCGCTTAAGCCGCTCTCTTCCATCTGTTCCGAAACCAGGGTAGACGTACTGCCAACAATGTCAACCGTAAATTTGATGGGTTGATGTGTAGACTGGTTCCCCAGGCGATGATGATCCAGAATTTCAAGCAGTTCCGCCTCATCCACAGAGGCCACAGCTTGCTGGGGTTCGTTATGGTCTACCAGAACTACCTTAATTCTGGGCGGGTTTAAGAGGTCGCGCTGACGGGCAACCCCGAGGTAGCGTTTGTTTTCATCCAAAACCCAATATTCATTTTGCTCTGCACGCAGAATGCGATTCAACACATCCTTGATGCGAGTGCTAGCCTGAAATCGAGGGACATCAGTATGGGCAGCCTCCCTGCAGGGAATATCCAACAGGGCTCCCAATGTCATTTCTTTACTGCGGGGGTGAGGCCCGATTAGCGTCTGCAGAAAATCAAAGATACTTTGCCCAGTCACAATCCCAAAGGGGGTGTTATCCGGGTTTACAACCGGGGCTAAACCTCCCGTGCGGGAAAGAATCGCCCAAGCCTGGTTAAGAGGTTTTTCAGGTGTAATCACGTCTAATCGGCGCATAACCGATTCAAAACGCGGTGAAGCATCCGTGAGTAGCATCGGTGGATCCATACCCAGAGTTTTAAGAACAAAAGCCGTTTGCCGATTGACTGAGCCAGCTCTGGCAGGTACCGCGTCAAGTCCGTCTCTTTGTTCCAACAGCCACGCATAGCCAACAGCCGAAGCGATTGAATCGGTATCAGGATTGATATGCCCGACTACATAGACTCGGCTACTCTTAGTATGATTGTTTGCGTAATAGGTCATCTGTGCACTTGTTTCCACTATTACTTTCCTAATGCTTCCAACACTCGTTCCGGAGTGACCGGGTTAGCAAGAACATCAGCTCCACATGCATCCAAAACGGCATTTCCAACAGCAGGAGCAACTCCATCCATGGGGATTTCAGCTACTGCCTTCGCCCCAAAGGGGTGTGTAGGTTCAAATGTCTGCACAAAGATAGTTTGCATGCGGGGCATTTCATCAGATCGGAAGATGTGATAATCAACCAGGTCTTTCTCCCTTGCCACACCATTCTCATCGTATAACATTTCTTCGCAGACCGCGTATCCAAGCGCTTGAGCCATACCCCCTTCAATCTGCCCTGAGGCAGTGTTAGGATTAATTATGACTCCCGAATCTACGGCAAACACCAACTCTTCAACTTTAACCTTACCAGTTTCGGTATCTACCAATACGGTTGCGAACTGAGCTCCAAACGGAGGAGGTGAAGACTCACCTCCAAAGGATGCCACGGTCATCAACTGTTCTTGTTTGTGTTTGTGAAGCGAATCCAGAGCAATCTCAGAGAGCGGAATCTTGTGCCCATCTGGTGTAACAGCGTTGCCATTAATCAGTTCAATTTCCGGCTGGGCAACGACGATATTCTGACTGTCAAAAATCATCTTTGCTCTGGTTTTGATCTTTTCCGCCATCTCTTCCGCGGCTTTAGTAACTGCAGCTCCTGAAACATAAGTCGTGGAGGATGCGTAAGCACCCTTGTCAAATGGTGTGAAATCAGTATCCGACGAATAGACAATGATATCTTCAGTCTTCACGCCTAATTTTTCAGCTGCCATTTGAGCCAAAACAGTATCACTGCCTGTTCCAAGATCAGTCGCTCCAACTAACAAGTTGAAAGACGCGTCGTCATTGATCTTCAGGCTGGCTCCTCCCATGTCCAGGTAGGGAATTGCGGTTCCCTGCATAACGAGAGCAACACCGATTCCCCGACGTAAGTGGGGTTTTCCTGTCACCTGATGCCATTCAGGATTTCCATACTTCTGATCCCAACCAATAGCTTCTCTTCCCTGGGTGACGCACTCTGGCAGGCCGACTGTTGATATGATCTCAGGCACAGGTTCCCGACCTTCATTCCAAGCCGTACTGAAGGGATGGAATTCTCCAGGACGCAGTGTATTCTTCAATCTGAACGCCAAAGGATCCAGTTTTAGAGCCCTGGCAATACTTTCCATATGTCGTTCCACAGGCCAGTAACCTTGCGGTACACCGTAACCCCTATAAGCTCCTGCTGGTGGTGTGTTAGTGTAGACAATATCAGCGTAAAATCTGATATTCGGTGATTTGCGATATTCACCATCACCTACATAAAGGCCCATGGCCTTGTGGCCAGTATTACCTGTCACGGTAAGAGCATGGCAGCCATAAGCACCTGTATCTGAAAGTGCATACATTTCGTTCGCGGTTATTGTGCCATCGTTCTTTACACCGGTCTTCATGCGAACGCGCATGGGATGCCTTGAACGGGAAGCAATCATTTCTTCTTCGCGGGTCATTTCATAGAGTACTGGTTTGCCTGTGGCAATAGTAAGATGGGCTGCAACGTCTTCAACAAGTACTTCCTGTTTGTTGCCAAACCCGCCGCCAATCCGCGGTTTTACAACCCGGATGCGTTTTACTGGCAAACCTAAAACGGGCGCAAGCATTCTGCGAGCATGAAATGGCACCTGTGTGCTTGTTCGGATGACAAGTCGGTCATCTTCATCCCAATAACTCAAAGTTACATGTGGTTCAATGTGCGCTTGCTGTACTTTGGGTACCACATATTCACGTTCGAAGATGTGGTCCGCTTCGCTGAAACCTTTTTCTACATCTCCGATGTCGATTCTGATCTCAGCCGGTAAGTTGCGGCTAGCATCCGAATCGGCAAAATCGACATATTCAGGTTCTTCGTGGATGCGAACTGCGCCTTCTTTCATGGCGTCTCTTGAATCTATGATAGCTGGAAGTATCGAATACTTCACATCAATCAAACTGAGAGCACGTTCAGCAATCTCAGGTGTTTCCGCAGCCACAAAAGCTACCCTATCGCCTACAAAGCGCACCCGATTATCGAGCGAAAACATATCCAGAGGTCCCGGGATAGGATCGGATTGCCCCGCCGTTGAATAGACTACCCTGGGCAAATCTTTCCAGGTCAGAACTGTAACTACACCTGGTAATGCTTTGGCCTTGCTGGCATCGATTTCTTCAATAATGGCGTGAGCATGAGGGCTCCGCAAAACCTTGGCGTGCAATGTTCCGGGGATTTGCATATCCGCGGTGAAGGCAGGTTTTCCCTGAACTAATTTAACTGCATCCAGTTTATTCTCTGAATGATTGATTGTGTAATAACGCGGAAACTTATCAACCTGGACCATTTTCGGTCTGATGAGAGTATTTTGCTTGTAGCTTTCATCTCTCCCTCCCTGCATCCATTTGGCAGCGAGCAAGACAGCTTCAACAGGTTTTACATAAGCGGTACAGCGACAAAGAACACCAGAAAGTGCGTCGCGAACTTCTGCTTCGCTTGGACTGGCATTTTGTTCCAACAGGGCTTTGGCCGTTAAGATCATTGCCGGAGTACAGTAACCACACTGTACTGCACCCGTCTCGATAAAAGCTTCCTGAATGAGGTTTAGGCCAGCTGTCTTTTTCCAACCCTGGTCTTTTACCTCCCCAATTGCCTCAACCGTGGTCAGCTCATGGCCTTCAGCCTGAACCGCCAGGAGCATACAAGAATTAACCGGCATGCCATCCATAAGCACAGTACAGGCACCACATTCTCCCAAGCGGCAGCCACCAGATTTAACACTTAGCAATCCCTCATTACGAAGAGCATCCCGCAAGTTAAGACTGTTTTCAACGTTTAGAACGAGATCATTACCATTGACGCGCAATTCGATTTTCATTTTGTCTCCTTGCGTACTTGCTCATCGGCTGACAATCGATCAAGCAAAACCAATAAGGTTTTCATCCTAAATTCCGCACCGGCCCACTGATCACCAATCTTTGACTCCAGCCCTCTGATTGATTTTGCTACTTCATCTTTAGTTCCAACAAACAGATACCGTTTACCAATATCTAATGCTACGCGCATCTGTCCGTCTTTTATAAGTGTTATGCCCATGCAAACTTGTGGAAGATCCATCTCGCTGCGACCAATTTGATCAAAACGAAAATCTGCTTGCCTGGGTAAAATCAATTCAGCCGCGATTGGAACATGATCTTCCTGTAGTATTAGGTCGGCCAAGGCTACAGTTTCTGTCTCAAGAATTGGCAATATCCTTGCGTCCAACGCCAACAACGCACAAAGTAGTGGTGAACTCTGCCCTATGCTGGTAGATCGCAAAAAATTGGCGAGACTTAGTGTATTTCTTACGTTGCTGCCGGCTTGATGCTTTATTACGTCAACGAGCTCCGACATTCCCGAACACGCCAATTGAAGCATATTAAGATTGCACAAACCCCCTACGTGTACAGTCTTTTCATCATAACGAATTTGATCTAATTTAAGGGCTTGCAGGTCAATCAGTACTTCACCTTTTCTAGCTTCCGTCGCCTCCGGCAGATAAGCCCCGCCTGCCAACACCCTGGCCTTTTCACCTGCTTTCTTGAGCAGGTAAGCAAAACTTTCCAGGCTCAAAGGCCTGTAATAGGGTTTCATCTCAATGCCCATCTGGATACACCTTCCATTCGTGGTCATATTGACCTATTTCTCTCAATTTTTCTTTGGGGACATCAACAAACACTCCATCCGACTCGGCCAGCAGGTCGCCAGACTCATTTCGTATCTCCCCATGTGCAAATGCAACTTGGTTTCTACGCCTCAAGAAGGTTCCGGTAACCACAATAATTTCGTCAGTCGGTACATTTTTCCGAAAGCGCACCTTGATTTCACTGGTAAACATAAAATCATTTGGTCCCGTTTGCGCTGCCCTCCCGGAACATTCATCCAGCATAGCGGTGATCACCCCACCATGCACAACACCTGGGTAACCGCCATAATCATGGGGAACTTTAAGCTTAGATTCAACCACTCCTGGTTCAAGTTCGTAGAATTCCATCTTAAGGCCGGCAGGGTTTTCCCGACCACAAACAAAGCAACAATCGCTGGCTTCCAGTTTTCTCATGCTTGATTTAGCGGTGAAAAAGTATCAATCAATAGCTTCATGTTGCCACCGACTGGGTACAGGATCGGGCAAGTGCAGCCGTGGTCAATATACTTTTGCACTTTAGCCCGCGCTTCTTCAGGTGTTCCCGATGCGGTAATGCGATCGATCAAATCCTCGGGCACCAGATGCTTGGCTGCCTGGATCTGCTCGTGCGTGGCAGGCCAGCCCAAGATAGATTGAATGCTCTGTACCACTTCTTGGGATACGCCTGAAGCCTTCGCAATGTGTGGTTGCTGGGCCAAATATTGAACAAGCAATTCTCGCGTTGTATCAATGGCTTTATCGTGGTCCTCATCAACGGAACAAACCACTAGTTGGGGTCGGTCAAAATCTTCCAAACGTCTGCCGGAAGCCTTTAAACCGACCATCAATTGTTCGATAGCCATATCGTTATACTCAATCGGCACACAATAGTTCATTACAACGCCGTCGGCTATGCGCCCGGTCATCTCCATCATCTTGTCGCCAGTCGCGCCGATGTAAATCGGTACATTCCTTGGTTCGCGGCGTCCATGGACGACATCCAGTTCAATGCCATGTACGTTCACAAATTCGCCCTCAAAAGTCACTCGTTCCATATTGAGCAATCTGCGCATGATAGTAATGGTCTCTTCCATGGCCTTCAATGGCTTTGTGCGGTTGATGCCTACATTCTTGGCCAGCGGATCCCACCAGGCACCGATACCGCAGATAATGCGGTTGGGTGCCAGATCGTCAAGGGTTAAAAAAGTGGATGCCAATAGGCCGATATTGCGAGTCCAATTGTTGATGACCGCAGATCCGATCTTAATCTTCTCAGTTACGGCGGCGTAACCAGCCATTGGCACAATAGCATCTCGGACCAGGCGACTTTCAGCCTGCCAAACCCCGTCAAAACCTTTTTCTTCGGCATACTTCGCGATTTCCAAACCATCGCGCAAATCATGAGAATCTTGCAGATAAATGGCTACTCTTTCAAACATGGTTAGTGGATCCTTTCTTCCCTCGGTACGGGTAATAAAAGATGATGGTCTTGCCGGATGAGCTCTAAATCCGGTTGGGTGTCAAGGTCATGCATGATGGCCTGATTGTAATAAACTGTCAGGTTCAGATTTTTTTGCTGAGCCTGTTGACTGTGATTGTGGAAAGAATTTGTACCAAAGGCGGCGTCAATAAGTTTTGGGCTGCTCATACCCAAAGCATTGGTGCCTCGGTAAAAATGGTCGGGAACAATCAGTACTCCCGAGGATGGGATCTGATTATTAACTTCCAATAGGTCCTCTGGCCTCAGTTTGGGTAGATCAGTTGGTAACACTAATACCTGACCACCCCCAGATTCCAACGTTTGATCCATCGCCTGGCTAACAGCAAGGTTCAAACTGGTAGGCTGTCCTTCAGGGCAGACTTCCAAACCGTGTTGCCGGGCAAGAGCATGGGCATGTTTATCCCGGCTGACAACCAAAATGTGGTTGAAACAAGCCGCATTCTTCACAGTTTCAATTGTCTTGATAAATAGGTTGTAGTTCAGAGCGTAAAGGTCTTGATGCCCAAAAAAAGCGCGCAAACGCGATTTCCCTTTTTTGAAAGGTTTAACTGGAATAATAACCCAAGAGTTCATTTTGAGCATCTGCTAACCAGTTCAAACCCCAAGCTCAACACTTCTGCGGCCACTCGGCGCTTGTCCTGGTCATCTTTCATGAGAGTATTTGACCTTCTGATTATTATACCTTGTCCCGTTTGCCCGGATCTTTGTTGAACGTCCTCAGCGTCGCACAGTAGAGCGTCGATCAGACCGTCATAGTGCTCAAGAATTGCCCTATCATCTGTTCCAATCCCAAGTTCTGCTGCCATTTTTGCTGCAGGCCCCTTGACCGCCTTACCGCCAATAAAAGGAGAAACTGCGACAACTGGTTTGCTGGCTGCCAAACGCTGAATTTCTGGAAAATTCAAAATAGGGTCAATGCTCAACCACGGGTTGGATGGGCAGATTACAACCAGATCAGAGTTAGAAAGCGCTAACAAAACATCTTTGGTGGTCGCGACAGCCCCCGGCTCAGGCAGTCTGATGTAATCAACCTCTGGCTGGCAAGCCTCTTTCACAAAATACTCCTGAAAATCCAAGGTCCTCCCGCCCTTAAGCACCACCTTAGTAGGAGCAGGCTCGTCACTCATTGGTAGTACCCTGTTTTTTAAAGCCCAGGATTTGCATAGTAAGGCCGTAACTTCAGTTAGCGTTTTCCCTTCAGATAGATATTGGCCGCGCAGAAGATGTGTAGCCAGGTCTTTGTCGCCCAATTTGAACCAGCTCGGTCCCCCCAGGGATGCCAACTCTTCATAAGTAATCCAACTCTCATCAGCCAGCCCCCACCCCCTTAGCGGGTCATTCAGACCAGCCATTCCATAGCACACGGAATCGAGGTCGGGGCAAATTGGAAGCCCAAGATGGAAAAAATCATCCCCAGTATTCACCACCACGCTAAACTGTTTTGGGGGCAACAATAATTTTAGCCCTCTGGCTAACTTGGCACCACCAACTCCCCCAGCCAGAGCAACGACATTTAGGTCAGAATAATCATGATTTTTCAGACGTATCACCTGAACATATCAAATTTCTTATCGCGCACCAATTCAGAAGCATTGCTCTCACGCAAAGCATAAGGGAAACCACGTACCAGTACAACTGGCGTAGCTTCATCTGTTTGACCCATCATGAGGGATGCCCCAGCAGCTAATTCATCCGCTGCCGCGATCACCGTCACACGCATCTGGTAATTGTACATATCCGTTTTGCCACGCATATCTACCAAGGCTGGCAGGCCAGAAAGCCCAATGCAAGCTCCTACTATTCCGTTTCGCCAGGCCCTGCCATATGAATCAATGATCATCACGCCCAAGTTCTTGCCAGATAATGCTTCCAATCCAGCACGTATGGCATCTGCGGAACGGTTTGAATCTTCAGGCAATAGCAAAATCCAGTCTTCATCGTCTCCCCAGGGTCCTTTGACGTTGGAGTGGTCAATGCCGGCATTGGCGCAAACAAATCCGCTTTTATGTTCCACGATAATGGTTCCAGGGCGAGTGCGCAATACCTCGTTGCTTTCCTGCAGGATCATCTCAACAAGTTCAGGCCGTTTGCCCAAAAATTCTGCCAATTCGATTGCCCTTTTTGAGGGCTTGACGCTTATAAGGTTCACCAAGCGGCCTTCAGCCTTGGAGACAATTTTTTGAGCCAGCACCAGAATGTCACCATCTTTAAGTGCTTTCCTGTTTTCTAATAGGCTCTTCCAAATCAATGCAGTCAGGTCATCCCCTTCAACGATTTGAGGAAGCCCCTTAATAGCACTGAGCTTGAGTTCTCTCGCTTTTCTCACAAGACCCCAGTGATCCGAATACCAGCTGAAGGCACTTTGTATTTGATATTCAACCCAATCAATATGGAGGTCAGACCTTCGGGTATTACCGAATTCTCAATTTGGCCACCATCCCAGCCGGTTAAACCAGTATCCTTCACTAATTCCAGCACAACTGGGCGGGCTTCTTTTTCGCCACAGACAATCACATCGCATTCCACATCTGCCGAACCCATCAATCGTTCGTGGGAAATGTTTTGGAAGGCACAACACACCAGGGTGTCTTCTCCTAATATCGCTTTAGCCTGTTGGGTGGCGCTGCCTTCCTCAGGCATCTGCACCTTGGTCACTTTGGGAGGAATGATCGGAACGCAGACATCGATCAGCAACTTGCCTTTTAAGGCGTCCTTCAACCCTTCCAGGGTTTGACGATGCACTGCGAATGGTACTGTGAGTACAGCAACTTCAGCTTGACGCACCGCTTCATCGTTCGTAGCCGCGCTCAAATCAACAGACAGGTCCAGCAAGCTTAACAGTTCACTCACTGCAGTCTCCGCTTTTTCCAAGCTGCGCGAGCCGATAATCACTTTATGCCCAGCCTTTGCCCAGCGGAAAGCGAGCCCTTTGCCTTCTTTGCCCGTACCACCTATGATCGCGATTGTCTTTGCCATTTTGTCTCCTATTGAATTTTGTTCCAGGTATCTGCCGCAATTTCTTTGGCTCTTGCAGCAATTTCAGCCTCATCCAGAGTTAACAGTTTCCGATCTTTCATCAACCACTTGCCATCCACCATTGTGCTGGTGACCATGCCATCCCGAAAACCGAAGAGCAAGTGCCATGGCAGATTGCCAGCGGTTAATGGCGTAACTGGCTGATAATCCACCAGAATCAGGTCCGCTGCCGCCCCGGATTCTATGACGCCGATGGGCAAACCACCAAAGGTCTGGGTAGCTAATTTGCTGTTATTCTCAAGGGCAATTTTCATTACATCGTAACCACCCATGGCCCTTGGGTCAGCGTGGTGGTCTTTATGGATGAAGTAGGCTGCTTGCATTTCAGACCACATGGCATTTGAGAAGCCATCATTCCCCAGGCAAACTTTGATACCCTTCCCGAGCATATCCAGGACGGGGGCCACACCTACAGCATTGTTCATATTTGAGCGTGGTTGGTGGCTTAGCCAGCTGCCGCTTGCGGCAAGGAGATTGAGTTCGTCTGCATCGCAATGCACACCATGGGCAAGGATGGTTTTCTCACCGAGGACACCGAAATCGTTAAAGCGTTTAATCACGCGTTTGCCGTACTTGTATAACGAATCCACTTCATCAGCAATGCCTTCGGCAGCATGCACGTGATAACCCGCCTGGTGCGGATTCGCTTTCAGGCAGGCTTCCAGGGTTTCATCTGAGAGGGTTAATGACGCGTGCAAGCCAAAATGGGCTTTAATCTTCGAATCTGCCTTTCCTTTTACGACACGCTCAATGAAACGCACGTTTTCTTCAATACCAGCCAGTGCCTTTGCTTTGCCGTCTCGATCCGTCACTTCATAGCACAAAGAACCGCGTAGTCCAGCCTGCACCATGGCGTCATGCTCAATATCCAGCGAACCTTCGATACAACTTGGGGAAGCGTGATGATCAAACAAAGTGGTTGTACCATACTTGATAGCGTCCACCAGGCAGACCAACGCGGAGTACTTTACTGCTTCAGGACTTAGGGCTTTATCCAGCCGCCACCACAAGCGTTCCAGAATTTCAACAAAGTTGCTGGCGGCTTCACCTGGGTACGCCCATCCGCGGGAAAACGCGCCGTAATAATGCGTGTGCGCGCAGATATTGCCGGGCATTAGCAATTGCCCACAGGCATCCACAAGGTCTTCCCTTGGGTCAAGCTGTGAACCCTGAGGCAAGATTCTCTCAATCAGACCGTCTTTGATGAGCAGATCTTGCCCTTCAAGAATCTGATTATTGCTTCCCCAGGTAACAATTTTTGCATTTCTTATGATCATAATCACTCCATTTCCTGTATTAGGTGAGTGGAAAGGATTTCCACTATTTTACCGTTCTTAAGCCACTTGGTCGATTTTTTATCATAATTACTTCAGAATTATCAGGTTAATCGTTCTCCAAAAAAGGTGAGAGGTAAGGATGACTCCTTAAAAGAAAAGCAGGCCGTATGGCCTGCCTCTCAAAACTTTGTGCAGAAACACTACTTGGTCAGCTGATAAAGCTCCACCAATACACCGCTAGCAGCCTTGGGATGAACGAATGCCATCTTGCGGCCGGGTAGTTCCAACGCGGTTTCATTGATCAACCTTACGCCAGCCTCTTTCAGAGCGCCCAGAGTGGCCTCAATATCCTGAACTTCAAAGCAAAGGTGGTGCAAGCCTTCGCCTTTGGTATCGAGAAATTTACCCATCCCGGATTCCGGATCAGTTGGCTGAACCAATTCCACTTCACTATCGCCAACTGGCAAAAAGGCGACTTTAGCTTTTTGCGAAGGTACATCTTCAACATGATCGAGCTTCAAACCGAAGGCAGTCTCCCAAAATTTGAGGGACTCTTCGATATCTCTTACAACGATGGCAACGTGGTTGATTTTCTTGATTTCAGGCATAATTCTCTCCGTCTACAGAAAGTTAGGCGCACGATACTCACCCCAGACACCTCGTAAAGTGTTACAGGTCTCTCCCAGGGTGATTTTATTTTCAACACATTCAATGATGATCGGCATCAGGTTTTCGCTGCCTTTAGCGGCATCTTCAAGCTTTTTAAGCAGATTGGTCACTTTTTCATTATCGCGATTAGCACGCAATCTGGCGAGTTTCTCACGCTGACCCTGCTCAATGGTCGGGTCAATTTTCTGGGGTTCCAAAACAATTTCTTCCTGAACCTGGAACTTGTTTATGCCTACGATAACATCTTCGCCAGATTCCATGCGTTTCTGAGCCTCATACGAGGCATTCATAATCTCGTTCTGGATGTAACCTGTTTCGATCGCTTTCAAAGCACCACCCATTTGGTCGATATATTTGATGTACTCCATGGCTCCGTTTTCGATTTCATCCGTCAGATACTCAATTATGTACGAGCCTGCCAGCGGGTCAACGCTATCGGCCACGCCGCTTTCGTAACCAATGACCTGCTGCGTGCGTAAGGCTACTTGCACACTCTTGGTCGTCGGAAGCCACAAGGCCTCATCCATGCTGTTGGTGTGCAACGATTGCGTACCACCAAGAACTGCTGCTAAAGCCTGTAAGGTTACCCGAATAACGTTGTTTTCAGGTTGTTGGGCCGTCAACGTGGAACCCGCAGTCTGGGTATGGAAGCGTAATTTCATAGAATTGGGGTCTTTGGCCTCAAATCGTTCTTTCATCAGTTTGGCATAAAGTCTTCTGGCAGCCCGAAATTTTGCCACTTCTTCAAGGAAGTTGTTGTGTGAATTGAAGAAGAACGAAAGTTGCGTTGCAAATTCATCCACACCCAATCCCACTTTTTCGGCTGCTTCAATGTAAGCAATAGCGTTTGCCAAAGTGAACGCTACCTCCTGGACGGCTGTGGAGCCGGCTTCGCGAATGTGATACCCAGAGATGCTGATCGTATTCCAGTTTGGCACGTCTGTACGGCAATATTGAAAAATATCCGTAATCAGCCGCATGCTGGGTGTTGGCGGATAAATATAGGTGCCACGCGCAATATACTCTTTGAGAATATCGTTCTGGATGGTACCGCGCAGCTTTTTTGAATCGACACCCTGCTTTTTGGCAATGGCAATATACATTGCCAAAAGCACAGCCGCCGGTGCGTTGATGGTCATACTGGTGGAGACTTTATCCAAGGGGATATCTTTGAAGAGCGTTTCCATGTCTTCAATTGAAGAGATGGAAACCCCCACCTTGCCCACTTCGCCCAGAGCAATGGGGTCATCGGCGTCGTAACCAATCTGGGTAGGTAGGTCAAAAGCGACTGAGAGCCCGGTTTGCCCCTGGTCCAACAAAAAGCGGTAGCGCTTGTTGGATTCCTCAGCAGTTGAGAAGCCGGCATATTGCCGCATGGTCCACAATCTACCGCGGTACATGGTGGGTTGTACACCGCGCACAAACGGATACTGGCCCGGGAAGCCTAATTCGGTCAGACGCTCAGGATGTACCTGCATGGGGTCAACGATTGCGGGTACAGGGATATCTGAAGAAGTCGTGAACCTTTCTTTACGTTCCGGAAACTTCTGGACCGTTGGTTTATAGCACTTATCTTGCCAGTTGCTAAAAGAATCGTTTTCAGTCATACCAATCCTTTTCAGTAAGCGAAATTGAGTATTCATAGTATACCCGAAGGGCTTGGAGCTAGTGGATAAGCTAGCAAAAAATCTTTAGCAAGAAGGACATTTGCTTCAAATTATTCGTAATCTTTGTGGTAAACTTGTCGGGCTCAAGTGTTGTACCCTTCATTTGAGCAAAAAAACAACAACAGCTACAGAAAGGGCTTGTTATGAAAGTTTTATTATTGAAAGACGTATATAAGCTTGGCCGTGCTGGCGATATCAAAAAGGTCGCCGATGGTTTTGGTAGAAACTACCTCATCCCGCAAGGTCTCGCCCTCCCCGCAACCGCAGGTTCCATGAAACTTGCCGAATCCATCAGCAAAAAAGCTACCGAACAACGTGTTGTCATGAACAACGAACTCAAAGGTGTGGCTGATATCCTTGCTGAACTGATGCTCGAGTTCTCCGTAAAAGCCGGCGAAACCGGTAAACTCTATGGTTCCGTCTCCAGCCAGATGATTGCAGATAAGGTCAAAGAACTTAAGGGTGTTGAACTTGACCGTCGTCAGATTGTCATGGAACCGATTCGTAACGTTGGTGAGTACAAAATCCCAGTTCACCTGACCATCGACCTGATGCCCGAACTTAGTGTCATCATCCGCCGCGAAGGCGAAGTTGCCAGAGCCGAAGCTGTAAGGACGGTCAAGATTGAACCCGTTGTCCTCGAAGCGAAAAAGGTGGAAGAAGTAGTCACTGAAACCGTAACTCCTGAAGCTGAGCAGGAATAGTTCTGCTCGTCAAATACATATCGATAAGAAGCTGAGCGCCTTCGGGCGCTCTTTTCTTTATCAACGCAGTTTTCCGCACTGAGCAAGAATTACTAATACCAAACTTCAAAAAGACCTTCATCCTTTTATTAAGCTAAAATTAGGCACATGTCCGAATTGACTGGCAGTATTCTCAAAAAGATCCGCGAAGACCGCCACATACCTCTTGAACAAGTGGCTGGTAACACGCGCATTCGTCTTGATTTGCTACGCGATCTTGAGGATGAAGAATTCGATTCGATTGCATCGACTGCTCAAAAGAAAGGTTTCATCCGCCTCTACGTGGATTTCCTAAAGCCAACTGCTGAGGAAATTGTGCGTTATTCCACGATTAACAATATTCAGCAAGGGCAAAAAACACAGCCCAACTCCTTGGTTGAAGCCGACCCAAATATTGATACCATTCTGGACCGAAACGAAGCAAATCAAGCTGAAACCAAAGTGTTAGCCCAGGATAGCGTTCCGGTTCCCAAACCTGTACCAGAAGCTAAATTACCTGAACCAATCAAACCACGTCTAGGTTCTTTGCTTTTTGGAAAAACAAAACCTGATGAAAACCAAGCCATTCAGATCAGTGAAGGTTCGCGTTCACAGGCAATACTTGTTGATATTGGCAAACAACTCACCGAACGCCGTCGTTATCTAAATATTTCTTGGGAAATTATTGTTGACCAGGTACGCATCCCAAGAGATCAACTTCAGGCATTGGAACGTGGCGACCTGGGCTACTTCAATAACAGTATGCAAGCCAAAGGCTACCTTCAGAATTACGCCCAATTTCTCAATCTGGATAAAGACGCCATTTTGGTTCAGTTCGCTGAGGCTCTGCAGTTACATCGGCTAGAAAGTACAAAAATACAATCGAAAACCCAACGTGAAGCGAAAGTGCTTTCACCAATATCCGTAGCCATAAAGAAGTTTTTTACCCTTGATTTGTTCTTTGGCAGCTTCTTGATTATCGGCATGCTGGCCTTCCTTATCTGGGGGATGGCACGCATGGCCTCTACGCGTGCTGCAGAACCTGTGCAGACACCGCTCCCAGATTTAGCTCAAGTGTTGGTAGAAACTCCTCAACCACTTACCACATTACCTATAGAAAGCACACCGCTTGCCATACTGACGCAGGCAAACCCAGAATTCATACCAACCGCAACCCCTCTATTCATCCCCATCGTTTCGGATGACCCTGTGCAACTTGTTCTTATCCCCAACTCGCAGGAATGGGTGCGCATTTTCCTGGATGGAGAGCAAATCTTCATTGGCCGCCTGGAGGCTGGAAAAGCCGTGCAATACACAGCTAAAGACGGTATTTTGCTCGAAACTGGGAACGCAGCAGCTTTCACTGCAATCCTGAATAACGAAGAGATTCGAGGATTTGGTCCGATTGGGACAGTTGCCAGAGTTAGTTTTACGGCCACTGGCATGGTCGATTTATCTACTCAACCTTTCCAAACGCAAGCTCCTGAAAACACAAACAACCAGCCAAACTCACCAACGATATTTGAACCAACCCAATCGATAAATCCATGAAAAATAAACCTGATAATACTTTCCATATCATTAGTCTTGGTTGCGCCAAAAATTTGGTCGACTCGCAGAGTTACGCCCAACTTATGGTTAAAGGCAATCTTTTTGCTACTGAAAAAATTTCCAAAGCAAAATTTATCCTAATCAACACCTGCGGATTTATACATGATGCCCGTGAAGAATCCTTTGAGACAATACGCGCAACTGCAAAACAAAAGCGACCCGGGCAAAAATTGATTGTTACCGGTTGCCTTTCAGAACGGTACAAAGAAGCCTTATTGGATGAAGTAGAAGGCATCGATGGCTTGATTGGCACCCGTAATTTATCGGACCTGACAAGCCTATTGGGTACTTTTGAAAAAGAAATTAGTGGAACTCAGGTCTACTTCCCAGAATACCAACGCATCGTCAATCAGGCTGATCTCAATTCAATCGCGATTCAGGGTTCAAGCGCTTACTTAAAAATTGCTGACGGATGCCGGCGAACTTGTGCTTACTGTGCCATCCCCTTCATCAAAGGTCCTTTGGTCAGCCGCCCGCGCGAGCAAGTAATGGCAGATGCCATGCTGGTACAGGAGCAAGGAGTTCAGGAAATAAACCTCATCGCCCAGGATCCCACCGATTACGGACTGGATCTTTACGGCAAACCCAGCTTTACTAAACTGCTGGATGAACTATTACCTGCGTTGCCACAAGTACCCTGGGTGCGCATCTTATACGCCTTCCCGGGCTTTGAATCCCAAAAGCTCACGCAACAGATGCTTGAGCACAAGAATCTGTTGCATTATCTTGACTTGCCTCTGCAGCATGCCAGCCCGCAAGTACTAAAATCCATGCTCAGGCCTTCGGATCTCAACTGGGTGCGTAATGCCATCACTAATATGCGCAGGCAAATCCCGGATTTGGTCGTTCGAACCACCTTGATTGTGGGTTTCCCCACAGAAACCGAACAAGATTTCAGCATGCTCAGGGATTTTGTTGAAGAGATGCAATTTGATCACCTGGGAGTTTTCACTTATAGCCCGGAAGAAAACACACCCGCTGAGTCTCTGGCAGATCCCATCCCTCAGGCAATCAAAGAAGACCGTCGTATTGAGTTAATGGAGTTACAGAGTAAGTTGTCGTTAAAAAAGCAAAGTCATCTGGTCAATCGTGAATTTGATATGCTGATAGAAGGCGCTGACCCGGAACAGAACGTGCTTGTTGGCCGTATCTGGAGGGATGCTCCGGAGGTGGATGGTTTGGTAATTGCCAGTGGCCAGGAAACAGATAAACCCTTTACTAGGGTGCGCATTACCGGGGTCACCGGACCAGATCTTTACGCCGAACAAATCAATTAAGAGATAAGAAGAACATAAAGAAAAACCCGGGAGCATTTCGCAAATCCGGGTTTTGTTGTCTATGGTGTAGGTGTAGGAATGTCCGTTGGCGGAGCTACGGTTTCAACAGGTGGCTCTGTGGGTGCTTCAACTGTCGCAGCAGGCTCATCCACTGGGGCTTGCGTTACAATCACATCAGGAGTGACAATTGTCGGTGTGACAATCGGCGTTGGTTCAGGCTTATTACACTCAGCCTCTGCCATGGTCGCTTGGGCAGCAATCTGCTGATCCTGACCGACTTCAAGCGACTTTTGGTAGTAACTGAAAGCAGTGCAAAAATCATTTTGTGCTGCAAATAAGGCGCCTTGTTTGTAGAGAGCTACGCGGTAACGCTCAGTCGTGCTCATTCCCGTGGCATCTGTCAGGTTCGGATAGGTCTGCCGTAACTCGTCAAAAATTCGGATTGCTTCCGGCCAGTTATTGTCCCAATAACTTGCACCAGTCACGTACATATTTGCCAATGTGATTGCCCCAGCAGCCTGATTATCCAAAGCCCCGATTTGAGAAGCCTCTTCCAATTCCCAAATGCCTTGTTCCAACTTGCCGCTGTATATTTTGTTAATACCATCATTCCGCAAAGAGACATAGTAGAAGCCGTCCACTTGAGCAGTCTTATAGTCGTAGTACCGCTCCCTGAGGCCCAAGATGTTAACGAGGGCATCAGACCATTTTTGTTCTTTGATGAGTGCCTGAGTGGCTGTAAATAGTTCTTCCGCGCCACGTAAATCAGGTGTTGGAGTGGGACCAATAGCTGTCTCGGTAGGTGGCAACGCTTGTGTTGGAGGTGCCTGGGTGGGTAAGCCCATTTTCATTTGAATATCCACCAACATCTCTTGCGCTCCTGGAAATTCAGGGTAGATATTGAGGATATACTCAATGCGTTGCCTGGCAGTATCTAATTGATTATTTTCGATATCATCGTAAGCCAGGGTGAGCTGTTGAGCAGCTACTGTTAAGAGACTTTCTTTTTGGGCATCCAGGCGGCGGTTAACACCACGGTTATAACCGGACCACACTCCGAGACCCAGGGCAATAATCACAAATAAAATCGACCCCAGGATCCACCAACCTACATGCCTCTTTGCTTTCAGAGGAAGAGTTTGGCCACCAAGTTCTTGGTCTTCAGTCGCGGTGAATTTTTCATTTGCTGTAACACCATCTAAAAGTTTCTCTTCTTCAGCAATCTTGGAGGAGTCAGGAAAACCTGCATCAGCTGCCAAGGTTTCATCGGAAACCGCAGACTGGGGGGTTACTTCTTCGTTTGACCCTAATGGATCCTGATAATTTTCTAATTCATTCATAAATAATACTTTACGCGCTTTCTATAATTTCATTATAACTTAGGCTTAAAGGCTGCTTAGTTCTTTCAAATCTTTCCGAATGATCAATGAAGAGACCGCAATTCCTATCAGGAAAGCCACAATAGCGAATAAGAACCCTGAACGGAAATAAAGAATTCCAAATGCAATTACGCCCCCAAGCAGAGCCCCAGCCATACCCCTCACCAACGATGGCCACAACAATACTGGCTGTTTTAATTCTTTGAGGAGGAATACGAACAAGAAGCCAGCCTGAAGGGCATAAGCGACAGTATTTGCCGCTGCGATACCTATAGCCTCGAAAGGTTTGTAAAGCGCTACACCCAAACCAAGGAAGATGAGCATTGTAACGCCGGCTCCGAGAGTAGGGAAAAATGGTTTTTGAACTGAGTAGAACGAACGCACAAAAAGCTCAACGAGAGAGTGCCCAATTATTCCAACCATGAAAACACGGCTTACATCCACTACACGCTGTGTATCGGTAATAGAGAAACCAAAGAAACGCTCTACCAATGGTGAGAGCACAACCCCCGCCACGATGGCGATTGGAATTGTCAAGGCTAACATGATTCGCCCAGCTTTTTCGATTTTGCCTGCCAGTAGATCGAACTTTTTGCTGGCAAATAATTCTGAAAGTGTTGGCAAAATAGCCGTCGCGATGGCTGTGCCAATCAGGGTTTCAGGGATCTGCATCAACCACCAGCCATAAGTCAGAGCAGTTATCGACCCCTCAGCCAGCCGGCTGGCCAAATTATCTTGAATGTTGAAGATCATCATGATGAAGAACATGCTCAAAACCCTTGGACCCATCAACTTAAGTACTCGTTTTGTGGCTGAGCTACTAAGGTCCAGGCTGGGGGACCATTTGAATTTGAATTTTAAAAGCCCAGGTATCTGAATAAGCAAATGGAGAACCGCTCCAAGAATCACACCATAAACCATTCCATTTACACCCAAACCAAAAGCCGGCAATTTCACGGGGCCAAGTTGATAAGGGGTCGTAGGTGCCAGCATTACCACACCAAAGATTTGGCCAAGATCGTAAAAAATCGGGGCCAATGCCGGCAGCAAAAAGTGCTGATTAGTCTGCAATCCGGACATCACCAATCCACTAATGGAAAAGATGATGGTTGCCACCAGGTTCAAGCGCATCAAGTTGGCGGTCAGATCAATCTGATCCGGTGTGAAGCCGGGAGCAACGCCAATTTGGCTGCTAACCAAAGGTTTCGCAAATATTGCCACTACGATGGCAAAGGCAACGGTCACAATAAGGGCCAGGTTCAGGATGGTAGAAAACAAGTTCCAGGCTTTATCCCGACCTTCGTCTGTCAATACTTCGCTGAGAACAGGAATGAAGGCAATTGCCAATGCACCGCCAGAAATGAGCATGAAAAGCATATCAGGAATGTTATTGGCTGAATTGAAGGCATCTAGTACCCCTGAGAGACTGAATTGCCTTGAAATCAACATGATTCTCAAAACACCCAAACCCTTATCCACTGTGAAAAGCAGGGCTAATAGAAGCGAGACCTTTGACAATCGGCTTAGTTTTTTCATAAATCTCCCAATATTGAACCGTCCAATTATGCCACAAGAACGCAAAGGCATGATTTATCGAGCGAGGCTTTATAATTCATCGCACGCTTATGGATACAAAAAAGTTTGGAACATTATTTATCGTTTCTACCCCCATCGGAAACCCGGGTGATCTAACTTTACGTGCTTTGAATGTAATTAAATCTGTTGATGCGGTTCTCTGCGAAGAACGCAAAGAAGGCGCAAAATTTCTAAAGTCAATTGAGGTTGCCAAACCTTTTATTGAGCTCAATGAGCACAACGAGTCAGAGTTGATTCAAACTGTCTTGCTAAGGCTCATGAATGGAGAAAATCTGGCACTGATATCAGATTGCGGCACACCAGTATTTAATGACCCAGGTCGTCAGCTCCTGGATCTGCTTTACGGCTCAAAGGTGCCAATTGTGCCTGTCCCTGGTGCCTCTTCATTGATGGCTGCCATTTCAGTTTGTCCGTTTGATCTCGATCAGTTTTACTTTGCTGGTTTCTTGCCTCCCAAAACTGAGCAACGCGCAGCTGTGCTTACCCGTTTGGCTGCTTCTTCAAATCCGGTAATCCTGATGGATACACCTTATCGCTTATCCAGGGTTCTTGCTGATGTTGTTAAAGCCTTCGGCCGCTCGCAAAAAATCTTCTTGGCGTGCGACATTACTATGCCGACAGAAAGATTCTATCTGGGTGAAGCTCAGAAAGTGGCCGAAGAATCACAGAACCGAAAGGCTGAATTCATCCTGGTGGTGGATAAGCCCGAACGCAGGCGCTAAGTATGCTTACACTTCATGCTAACGGTCATTGTCTCAAACTGCCGGTATTCTTTCCCGATGCTACATATGGTTTTGTCCGTAGTTTAACTTCTGAAGACATGCAAAGCATCGGCATCCAAGGCGTGGAGATGAACAGTTTCCACCTCATGCAAAAACCGGGTTCCACTGTAATATCAGCCTTGGGGGGATTGCATAAAATGTCGGCCTGGCCAGGACTTATCATGACAGATTCTGGCGGCTTTCAGGCATATTCCCTCATACGTCAGGATGCAAAATTCGGAAAACTACAAAACAATGGCATCATTTTTCACCCGGAAGGTTCACAGCGCAAGCTTCAATTAACACCTGAAAAAAGCATCCAACTCCAAATTGGGTATGGTTCCGATCTGTTGGTTTGTTTAGATGATTGTACGCATGTAGACGCCAGCAGAAGCGAACAAGAAGCTTCAGTCGAACGTACTATCGCCTGGGCTAAAGTTTCCCGAAAAACCTATGACAAACTATTAAAAAGCCGAAAAAACGATGGAGACAAACGACCGCTCCTGTTTGCTGTCATCCAAGGCGGTGCTGAATTTGATTTACGTAAACGCTGTGCCGATGCTCTGCTCGAACTGGGATTTGATGGCTTCGGTTTTGGAGGTTGGCCTCTGGATAATGAAGGGCATTTGATCAGTGAGATCCTTGCTTTCACACGCAGTCTCATACCGCGGCAATTCCCCATCCACGCTCTTGGGATTGGTCATCCAGTCAGTATTGCCGCCTGTTTCAAAATGGGCTATGAGATGTTTGATAGCGCCCTACCCACGCGGGACGCTCGTCACGGCCGTCTCTACGCCCGCACTTCGAGGACTCTTATCCCTTCAGAGGATCCCGCCTGGTTTGAGTTCAAGTATGTCAACTCCGAAGCAAATGTACGTGCTGCCGGCCCGGTTTATGAGGGTTGCGATTGCCCACTCTGCACAAAATACAGTCTGGGCTACCTATACCACCTCTATAAGTTGCAGGATCCTTCGTATTTCCGCCTGGCAACACTGCATAACTTGCGTTTCATGACACAATTGATGGACTCCCTTAGAACAAATGCCACAACAGAAGCTTGATTTGGAAGCCCTGGTGGCAGAGATTACCAAGGGACCTAAATACGCCCTGATTGACCCTCATCTGGTTCATAAGATCGCGGCAGAAGAAGCTGAACGCCAGCCCAAGCTTTCCTTGGCTGCAAAATCAGCCCGCACCCGCTTACATCAATTAGTCGGAGCGTATTACGATAAACCATCTAACTATGCGCAGTTGCGGGAATTATTAAGGGCTTTACCTGAAATTTCCACTGAGTCCCTTAAATCGTTTGCACGCCAAGCCATGCTCTTTCATGCATCCACTGCTGAACGCCTTCCCGTCCTGGAGGATTTCTACAGCAGGTCCCTGCAGAAGCTCAATCCAGTAAATTCTGTCCTTGACCTGGGATGCGGGCTCAATCCGCTGGCCATACCGTTCTTGCCCTTGAATGAAGGCTTTACCTATCAAGCCACGGATGTGCTCATCCCCTTGCTTGACTTCCTGAATGCCTATTTTGCAAAAATCAAGGTCAAGGGCAACGCAAGTTTGCTGGATCTTTCAACCCAGAGTCCGGAACAAGCGGTTGACCTTATCATGATGCTTAAGCTTATTCCTCTTTTGGATCAGATCAACAAGTCCATTGCGCCCAGGTTGATGCAAAGTCTGAATGCCAAAGCTATGCTAATCTCGTTTCCACTAAAGAGCCTTGGCGGCCGGGGTAAAGGCATGCTGAACACGTATCAGAAGCGATTTGAACAGCTTTCATTTGATTTGAATGCTCAAATTGATGAGTATCGCTTTCCTAACGAACTGGTCTACCTAGTTAGAAAGGCTTCCATTGACCAGGATTGATCCTTTACATTTTTCAGCCATAATTGAGAAGACTCGGTCCAGCGCCAAATATAAGGCACTGGATCTTCCACGTGAGCTTCTGGAGGATTTAATTTTACAAGAGGCCAAGCTTGCCCAAGACAATTCTGATTTAGAACATCGGTTTAGAGAAAAGTTGCACAATATCGTCGCGCCTTACCTGGAAGAAATCAATTATTCAGCCGAAATCAAAACATTAGACCAATTCGCGAGAACAAATCCAGACCTTGAAACACTCAAAGCGTATTGCTCTGGGCTGATGGCTAAACATGCCTCCTCGCGCGAACGACTACCTTACCTGGAAGCATTTGCATCCTTCCTGCAACCCTACATTCAAGAATCAAAAATAATCATGGACCTTGCGTGCGCCCTGGACCCATTAATACTCCCCTGGTTACAAACAGACCACCAGCCGGAACTGCTTTGCTTTGACGTTCATTTCCCCCGCCTGGCCTATCTTAATGGATTTTTCAAGCATTTTTATCCCAAAGGGAAAGCTATTCAGCAAGATGTGCTTGCACTTCCTCCCGCGGAAAAAGCTGACCTGGCTCTTTTTCTAAAAGAAGCACACCGTTTTGAGAAACGCCGTCCGGGCTGTAACCGGGCTTTTTTTCGGGCTTTGCCAAGCCGCACTATCATTGTATCGATGCCTGCAGAGGATCTCGCTGGCAAACACTCCCTTGAAAACTACCATAACCGCCTTATTGAAGAAGCCATTGATGGTTATGGCTGGGATTGCGCAAAGGTTTGTGTCGGTAACGAGCTCATTTTTGTTATCGAAAAAGGTGATGCCTAATGAGCAAAAGCCCAAAATCTGGCAAAAATGATCTGAGCTCAGCCTTAGCCCGTTACCAATCCATTCTCCCTGCTGAACGCTACGAAAACCTGCAATCGTGCGCCCTGCGAGCAGCTCCTTCGGCTATACGTTTGAATTTGCTCAAGTGTCATGATCCAAAAGCTTTCATCAGCCGGCTGGTTGCCGACTACGGTTGGGAAATTAAACAGCTTCCATATTCTGAGTTTGCCTGGCAAATCACAGAGTCTGTGATTAGCCCAGGCAAAACAATTGAACACCAACTGGGCTATTTCTATATTCAGGATGCGGCTTCCATTTTGCCGGTTTCTCTCTTTAATCCTGTAACTTCACAAAACCTGACCCTCGATATGGCCGCCTCACCTGGAGGCAAAACCACGCAACTTGTTGATTTCACATCTGACCAAACTTTGGTAGTTGCTAATGATTCCAGCCCCAGTCGGCTTAAAGCGCTACGCTCCGTCACCGAAATTTGGGGCTCGGTCAACACTGTACTAACCCACTTCCCCGGAGAAAAGTGGGGCTCATGGTACCCTGAAACATTCGACCGCGTGCTTTTGGATGCACCCTGTTCGATGGAATCCCTGCGTGACTCACCCACACATCCCCATCGCCCCATCAGTCAAGACGAACGCTTACGCCTGGCTGAACGCCAGTTGGCGTTACTAAGCTCAGCCTTGGCAGCGGCCAAAACCGGCGGTGAAGTAGTATATTCCACCTGTTCACTGGCGCCTGAGGAGGATGAATTTGTCATCGACTCGCTGCTGAAGCGTTTTCCAGGTTGCGTCGATATTGATCAGATTCACTCTCAGATTTATGGAACCCAGGGCCTTACCTCCTTTGAAAGCCGGCAATTGGACACGGCTGTGCATGGTAGCCTGCGGGTTTGGCCTGATAATTTCAATACCAACGGTTTCTTTGCTGTCAAGTTGACCAAACTTGCACCATTGGAGGTTTTTTCAGAGAAACCCTTCTCACGCCCATTTGAGACCACCCGCCTCTCACCGATTCCTGCCGCAAAACAAGCCCAAATTTGCGAATTCTTGGACGAGTATTATGGCTTCCCCTTGCTGGAAACGCTGAAAGCTTTTCATTTGTCAATTCTCGAACGCGAAGATCAGCTTTTCCTGGTTCCTTCCCTCTGGTTGGAAAATTTTGCTTCTCTGCCGTACTACAACCTGGGGATGTCCCTGGCACGTTTGAGCCCTCAAGGTTTTGAAGTAAGCGTGGATTTTATCCTGCGTTTTGGGGATGAATTCACAAAATCAATACTTTGGCTTGAACCTGACCAGGAAAAATCGTGGCTTGCTGGGCTGGAAATTCGCAATCTTAACTATCCTGAAGGGCTGCAAGGCAGGATACTGGCCATCCGCAATCAATCTGAACTCAACATGGGGGCTGGCAAAGTCAATCCGGGCCGATTGCGTAACTTACTGCCCCACAGGAATTTGCATCTTTGGTAGATTGATTAGCCTTCACCCAGGTGAATCGCGACCGCGCTAGCCGCTATACAAGCGGTCTCCATGCGCAGGATACTTTTCCCCAACGAAATTACCTGCCAGCCAGCATCCTCTGCATGTTTGACTTCTTCCTGGCTTAGGCCACCTTCAGGGCCAATCAAGAGGAAGCTTTCCGTTATGGCTCTCGACAATTTGTCAGCTTCCAGCCTATCTGCCAAGCTGGCTTCTTCCCACGCAATGAGCTTGAGAGACTCCTGTCCTACTGCATCGATAAGATTGTCAAAACCCAGAACTGGCCTTATCACTGGAATCTGCTGCCGGTGGGCTTGCTCACAGGCTTCGCGGATAATCGCTTGCCAACGCATCAAACGTTTTGCATCCAGAGCCCCCTCCTGGACTAAACTACGCGAGGACACAAATGGTTGGAAGGCAAAAACCCCAACTTCCGTGCACTTTTGCAGGATCAGTTCGACTTTTTCACGCCGACTGAGGCTGAAACACAACACCAACTTCAAGCTGGGTGCATCATTTGCTGGCAGAGGGCCAAGTACAAGCCCCTTAATCAAACCGTCTACCTGGCCATCCAGCTTAACCAAGAATTCACAGCCTTCAGGATTGATGACAGCAACTTGGTCGGCATTCGTATCCATGCGCAGGACCTGCAGAATTTGATGCGATATGGCTTTTGGAAAGTAGATTGTTTCACCGTCAAAAGCATCCGTTGGAAGAAAAAAACGTTGCATGTTAACCAGTTTTTTGTAGTTCGCTGAGCGCAGCACCAATAGCTGTGGCATATTCAGCCAAATTAGGTACCACAAAGTTGATTTTGTAGAGGTCAGAAAAACCTTGCAGCACCTTCCTGCCAGCAGAAAGCTCAGTCAGGTTACCGGTAACAACCACATCTTGCATACCCATGAGTCGGGCTGAAAGCACAGAGGCAGTCCCTACGGATTGGAAGACCAGGTTAACTACACCCAGGGCAAGATCTTTATCTTCCGCTAAATCGTTCACTTTGCCAAAATTGGAAGCTGTTGTGTCTGGTTTTAGACCCGGTATTTCCAGGCTGGTAATATCCCCCACGGTCAAATCGATTTGTGAAAGGTCACCAGTTGCGGATAAGATTTCAATGGTGTCAAAATCATGAACATTTATCAACCGACCTAAGAGTCCAATCAGCGTACCGCCACCCACGCCTGAGCCAATCAAATGCTGCACTTTACCAACCCGTGCGGCAACAATGGAGGTACCTGTGCCCATGCTGACCACAATGGCTTGATCCAGGCCTGAAACGAAAAGACCTCCTTTGCCAACACAATCAAATTCAGGCACACCCTGGGTTTTGATGCCAAAAATGTCGTTATCAAGAAAAGAAAGCCCGACACCTGTAACCATAATCTTCCGAATGTTTTTAAGCGGAATACGATGCTTTTCAGTGAATTTACCAAAAGCTCCGTATGCTGATGCAACCTGATCGCTGGCTTTCACCCATAATGGTTCCATAAGATTTTGGCCATCAAAGCCGACAATTTTTGTTGTGCTTCCCCCAATATCCAGACCAATCAAGATGCTCATGCAAACCTCGCAGACCGTTGTTTTTCCGTTAGAATGAAAGTATAACCTCAAGCGTAAGGAAATCTATGCCACAAGAAAGAATGCTCATCAACCCTCATCACCGGTTTAAGAACCTGGACATCATTGCTGTCATTTTCACTCTCGTACTTGTATTAAGTAATTTTGCTTCTTCCGCAAAAATTATTGATTGGGGCCTTTCCATTGGCAGTTTGCCACTAGCGTTTGATGCCGGTACGTTGTTCTTCCCGGTTGCTTACATCTTTAACGATGTGCTTACTGAGGTATATGGATATGCCAAATCCCGACGGGTGATCTGGCTGGGCTTTGGGTCGCTGGTCTTTACGTTTCTGATGTTTTTGCTCATCCAAAAGCTTCCTGGTGAAGCCTACTGGCTGCAAACCGTCGGGCAGGATGCATTTAATAAGATTTTATATGGCATCAGTTTTGGCGGATTGGTACTAGCGAGCATTTCAGCTTACCTGGTAGGTTCTTTTTCCAATGCCATCCTCATGGCAGTCATGAAACATTGGACCCAGGGTAGACACCTATGGGCACGTACTATTTCTTCTACCATCGTTGGCGAATTTCTGGATTCTCTGGTGTTTATCCTGGTTGGTGGCCTGACAAAAGTCTTCCCTTGGGAGCTCTTTTGGACTCTTGTCATCACCAACTACATTTTCAAGGTGCTTGTAGAAGTTGTTATGACTCCCATTACTTATCAGGTGATCGCGTTACTAAAGAAAAGTGAAGGTATGGATGGATATTCAGATCTAAATGATCTTAATCCATTAAAGCTTTAATCTTCGGGTATTTGTTCCGTGCAACTTTGATTTTGGACTCCTGGTGGCCTTCAATGCATACGACGTATTCACCTTGAATACGTTCACTCCGTAGTTGTACTTGCAAACTACTCAGAGTTCCGCGGAGTACTTTTTCAAACTTCTTGGTGAGGTCGTTGGCAACCACCGCTGAACGGTCTCCGTATACTTCCTCAGCGCTTTTCAGAAAATCGAGCAGGCGAAAGGGGCTTTCGTAAAAGACCAGCGTATGAGGTGAATTCAAGTCCACCGTCAAAAAAGCTTTACGCGGGCCTTCTTTATTGGGTGCAAACCCTCGAAAAGTAAAACTGTGCAAGGGCAATCCCGAGAGTGTCAAGGCCATAACGACGGCACTGGCACCGGGAATGGCGCTAACTGCAATACCCGAGTCTATGGCGGCTTTTGCAAGTGAGTATCCAGGGTCGGAAATGGCAGGTGTACCCGCGGAAGTCACCAACGCTATATCGACCCCGCTCTTGAGTTTATCCATCAGTTTAGGGACCGCTTTCGCTTCATTAATCTTATTGAAGACTACCTGTGGTTTGGAAATCTCAAAATGTTTAAGCAAAATACTGGTCTTGCGGGTATCTTCGGAAGCAATCAGATTTACAGATTTCAAAACTTCGATGGCACGCAAACTCATATCGCCAAGATTGCCGATGGGGGTTGAAACCAGGTAGAGCATAATGCAACTATTATAAACTGGCAGAATTGTTAAAGCCACTATGTTAAAATCAGTGCAGGAGACAAACCATGGAAAGAACCGTCCCAATCCGCTCATCTGAAGAAATCGAACTCTACTTGCGCACAATCTATTCCCTCTTGCGCTCTTCCAATGAAGTACGCATCCGTTCCCTCGAAGAAGTGCATGCTGGAATGAATTCGTCTCTGCACACTCTGGCACGTGAAAATAAAGTGGATGTCTCAGCTTTCGTTTACAGCTTGATGCGTTTGCCGGATTGCATATTTGACACCCAAAAAATCGTCTTGGGTCAGACTGCCTCCAATTTTGTGCATTTTGGCTACGGCCACGTTGAAGAGTGGCAGGAAGTCTCCGCAAAGGCTCGTCGCAGGCGTTGTTATTACAACGGCGAAGATACACTGGCTTGTTTTATCGCTTCACGTTCCGACATCGATGATGTTGTGCCTTCTCTCACGGCGTTCCAAATTGAATGGAATAAGCTCCACAACATCCTGGGCGGGGTTCCAAAAAGACTCATTATCGCTGCCACACCCAGTAAAGCAGAAACCTTCCATACCCTCAGTGAGAAGATAGGTATCACTGAAGAAGAACTTGCCCGTCTTTACACTGCCACCGGGACCAGCTTCAAAAAATTCCTCCAAATCATCGCGGATAGGAGGGCAGACTTCACAGTACAGTTGCTAAGCGGATCGCTGAACGATTATCGGCAAGCTACTGAGCATTGGTGGGTAGCTATCGAATCACAGTACCCAGACATTCTCAATCGCCCGGTGTATTTTATCTCTTCCAACACACATAGCATTCCCAATTTGCTCTCTGGTTTTGCCTTGCAACACACCAAGAGACTCAGAGAATACGTTTCTCAATCCGGACAGGCAGAATTGCAGGCTGAGTGGGATGAGTTGCACGCAAAAGGCAGCAAAGGCAGCCAGGAAAATTTTTACTACTACCTGATGAAAAAACTACAAAATGACCAGGCAGGAAAGGCCTTATTAATTGAACAAGCTGCCGCAGAAAAAAAGATCGGCATCGAACGCATCCCGAGTATGCATGCTTTCGATGTTGAGGCGGAAGTGATTGACATATCACGCCTCGATTTCATTCGTTTTGATCCGCGGGTATTGGAGAAGCTCTGCAAACCAGGAACGGATTGTGGTCTCCTTGAAAATTCTGATGCTCTGATTATCAATATTGATTATCCACTTGGATTTGCGGCTTATCACCTGCTCTCAAAGATCGCTGAAAATATTAGCAGTCTATTGGGTATTTACGTGATTGGTAAAGCAGCTAGCCTGAATGGGGTGCGGGGGGATGTGGTTTTGCCGAACGTAGTCTATGATGAACATTCACGTAATACCTACCTGTTCAACAACAACTTCAATTCAGCGGATATTGCCCCCTGGTTGAATTATGGTACTGTGCTTGATAACCAAAAAGCTGTCAGTGTTATGGGCACATATCTACAAAACGCCACGGTCATGGATGTGATCTACCGGGAAGGTTACACCGACGTTGAGATGGAGGCAGGTCCTTATCTTTCAGCTGTTTACGAACTTTTCCGCCCTCAGCGTCACCCAGTTAATGAGATCGTAAATCTAACCAAGCTGCCATTTGACTTGGGTGTTTTGCATTATGTTTCAGATACTCCGCTCTCCAAGGGCAGGAATTTGGGCGCTGGATCACTCTCATATTACGGTATGGATTCCACTTACGCAGTTAGTATTGCCGCGCTTCGACGGATATTCAAACTCGAAAGAGAACGCATTCAGAACAAAAAGTAACCCCTTCCGGGCAAGGAAGGGGTTTTATTACCTGAAAATATCTGAGCGGAAACGAAGAGGCGATGATTGAGGTTTCCGCTTGAGCTCTCTCAGTCATTACCTCGGTTGGCAGCACTCATCGATGAAAGCTGGCAGTTCGCTGCCTAATTTGGCCAACGAAGCCAGTTGCAAGTACATCATATGGCCTGATTCAAAGTAACTGAAATGCACGCGTTCGGCTAATTTGCCAGGCAGAGACAAGTGATTGAAGGTGTATTGCGCTGCAAAATATGGGGTGGCCATATCATAGTAACCACAGGCAACGTAGACTTTCAAGTCAGGGTTAATGAGGAATGCATCTCGCAAGTCAGGTGAGACATCCGTATATTTTGCCTGGTCCATATCCCACTTTTTGAGATCCTTGATAATCTCGTATGGAATATCAAACTCAAAGCCCAGATCTTTCCGTACATAATCGTAGAAAGTTGCCGCGTAGGGACCCTTAATTGCAGAATAGCTTGGATCGCGTTGGTAAGTTTCGCCAGCACGTCTGGCATCCATGCCTGTAAAACGGCTGTCGAGGCGGCCAACAGTAAGGCCATCTTTACGCCGTAATTCTTTACAAAATTCATGCACCTCTAAACGCAGATTGTGTTCATCCAGGAAAGTTTCAGAGATGCCAGTCAATCGGGAAAGTTCCTTCAGGATAGAAGCTCGGTCCTTCTGGGGCAGAGCATCACCTTTCATCAAAGCCAGGGGGTAGGTGTTCCCAGCAAATTTCTCAGACTGGCGAAGCGAAACCTGCAGGTCAGCCTGCAAGTCTTTATTTAACTTGCCATGATACCAGGCGGTGGCTGTGAGAGTTGGCAGCAGCAAAGGATAGGGAAGATCGTTACCGGAGTCAAATTC
>CAYMNM010000006.1:0-18153 GCA_964391795.1 uncultured Anaerolineaceae bacterium
AGAAAATACATTATGGATCGCACAGCCTGATGAGCAACGAAGTTACCCCTCTGCGGCAGCAATACCTGGACGTCAAAGAGAAATATCCTGATGCCATTGTCTTCTTCCGCCTGGGGGACTTCTATGAAACCTTCGATGAGGATGCCAAAATCACATCCTCAGTTTTGGACCTTGTACTCACTTCACGGCCGGTCTCCAAGGGCATGCGCGTGCCTATGGCGGGCATCCCTTATCACGCTGTGGATAATTACCTCGGGCGCCTCATCGCCAAAGGTTACCATGTGGCCATCTGCGAGCAAACTGATACCGCTGCCGATGGTACTGGCCTCTTCCCCCGCAATGTTGTACGGGTCATCACACCCGGGACAGTTGTTGAGCCCAGCCTTCTTTCAGCTGGTGAAAACAATTACCTGGCTTGTTTCTATGTGCAAGAAGGCAAAGCCGGCCTCGCCTACGTGGATATCAGCACAGGTGAGTTCGCGGCCACAGAAATCGAGCATGAGCCCATTCTGGATGCTGTCAGGGCTGAACTTTTACGGCTAAACCCCTCTGAAGTATTAATTTCTGATGCCTATACGCAAGCACCTACCTTCGTCAACCACCCCAGCAAGATCCCAAACTGGTATTTTGAACCCGGGCGTGCCCAAAGTTTGATCCAAAAAACTTTTGGCGTCAGCAGCCTGGCCGGGCTGGGACTGAAGGACCTTTCTCTGGCCGCAAGAGCAGTCGGGGCACTGCTCAAGTATTTGCAGGAAACCCAAAAAACTGATCTCACCACCATCAGCCGGCTGAGCACCTACTCCCTGGCTGATTTTATGGTTTTGGACGCGGAAACACGCCGCAACCTGGAACTCACTGAGACTCTGTTGGAAGGCAAGACTGAGGGCTCCCTTCTGGGCATCCTGGACCGCACCAGTACCCCCATGGGTAAGCGCTTACTGAAAAGCTGGGTGAATAAACCTTTGCTTTCACTCGAAGAAATCCAAAACCGCCTGTGCCAGGTGGATCAATTCTACAAAGATGGCGTTTTGCGCCTGACCCTCAGCGAACTGCTGGGCGAGTTGCATGACCTGGAACGCCTGGTGAACCGGGTGGCCAGCGGGATTGTGCGCCCACCGGAGTTAATTGCCCTGCGGGAAGATTTTGCGATTCTCCCAAAGATTAGAGCATTGCTTCCCCCTGAATTGGAAAAAGGGTTTGAAAATTTCGAAACTGAAAAGGAATTGTTGGAGCGGGCAATTGCTGACGAACCACCTGCCACCACCAACACCATTGGCATCATCAAATCAGGTTTTTCAAGGGAACTGGATGAGCTGATCGAATCTTCACGGCACGCCAGGGAGTGGATTGCCGGCCTGGAGGCCAAAGAACGTGAGCGCACAGGCATCAAGACTCTGCGGGTTGGTTACAACAAGGTTTTTGGTTACTACATCGAAATCAGCCGCGGTGCCGCCGACCGCGCCCCTGAAAATTACATCCGCAAGCAGACCCTGGTCAATGGTGAGCGTTACATCACCCCTGAACTCAAAGAGTATGAGTCTTTGGTGCTGAACGCCGAAACCCAAATCCATGAAGTTGAGCTGAAAGTCTACCGTGCCTTGGTCGAACAATTAAAACATTCAAGTTCTCGCATTCTGGAATGCGCGCGGGCGATTGCCCACCTGGATTGCATTCTTTCACTGGCCACAGTAGCCGCCCTAAACCGCTACACGCGCCCAATTGTAAAAGCAGAAAAAGGGCTCAAGATCATGGGTGGCAGGCACCCGGTGGTGGAGCAACTGCGACAGGAAGAACGCTTTATCTCCAACGATGTGGTATTTGAACCAGGCGAACTTGTACGCATCATCACTGGCCCTAACATGAGCGGTAAATCCACCTATTTACGGCAGGTTGTGCTGATTGTGCTGATGGCGCAAATCGGTAGCTTCGTCCCGGCAGATAGCGCCGAAATCGGCCTGGTGGACCGTATCTACACGCGCATCGGCGCGCATGATGCCATCCATCAGGGGCAATCGACTTTTATGGTGGAGATGATCGAAACTGCCAACATTTTGAATAACGCAACAGGCCGCAGCTTGCTCATCCTGGATGAAATCGGCCGCGGAACCAGCACATATGACGGCCTTTCCATTGCCTGGGCTATTGTGGAATACTTGCATACCAACCCAAAATTGAAGCCTTTTACGCTTTTTGCCACCCATTACCATGAGCTCACCCAACTGGCAGACCTTCTTCCAGGTGTGCGCAATTACAACGTGGCAGTGACTGAGGCTGGGGGCAAGGTGGTCTTTTTGCACAAGATCGTGCCGGGCGGTACGGACCAATCTTACGGCATCCATGTCGCGCAGCTGGCTGGTTTGCCCTCTCCGGTTATTCAACGCGCGAATGAAATGCTCAAGCAGCTGGAGCAGAGCTCCGGCACCACCCTGCAGGAGCAGGCATTGGTGGATGACCAACTGCGGCTTTTCCCGGAGAATAACCCGCTGATTGATGCCTTCAAGAAAACTGACCTGAATGCCCTATCACCCATCCAGGCTTTGAATTTGCTCTATGAATGGAAGCATAAGTTCTTTCCTGAGGGCGATTAGTACCTTTAGCTGTTTAGATTTAATACTAAAGCAACTAGTTCAGAATATCAGATTTCATGGATATGAATAAATCCCCTCACCCCCGCTCTGCGGACCCTCCCCGAAGGGAGGGCAAAGATCTTGGGCTTCCCATTGAGGGGACTGGGAACCGTACTCGCGGTGCGTAGCACCATGGAGTAAGCTAGCACGCAGTGCCTGATGAGGGGATGTTTACCAGACTACCCTGATTGTGCCGATCTCCTGACCGAGCACGCAAAACCGATTCCCGTCCACTTTGAAGCGGGCAATGGCTGAAGTTTTCCATCATTACTCAGTAAAATGATAAAACCGGAGACCTAAAGGTCAGAACCTGCGCACGGTGTGGACACCGGCGCAATCAATGATCTGTGGTTAATACCTGCGAAAACAAAGATTCCTCGCGGGCTCGGAATGACAGATTAAGAGACTCGCGGGTTCGGAATGACCGTAATCATTTGTCATCTCGAACTGGGTTGTGAGGGATCTGTGGTTAATACCTGCAAACAAAGATTCCTCGTGGACTCGGAATGACAAATTAAGAGAATTCAAACCAAGATGAAAACGGGTGCTTACTGCAGCCTAGAATTGGGAACAAACCTTAGTCAAGCCAATCCGGTTGACCGTTAAGGTAACTTTGTCCGTCCATGGGCTTCTTACCCTCCGGTTGCACCCGGTCCAGCACCAAGAGGCTATCAACAGTTCCAAGTGCAGGTAAACCATTGACCACATAATGACCATTCGGGCTGACATCATAAGTGTCGTGAACGTGAGCTTTGAGCACCTTGAGTTTGCCCTTTGGCAACATCACAAAGCTGCCTGGCCAGGGGTACAAGGCATCCACTCGACGGGCTAAAACCTCCGCAGGGCGAGTCAGATAAAGGAAACCGTCTTCCTTGGTCAGTTTCGGAGCGTACGTCGCCCCAGCTTCCGGTTGAGGAAGCGGACTGAGTTTGCCATTGAGGTAGCTGGGCAAAACCTCGATCAAGGTGGTTGCCCCGAGGAAAGCCAATTGGTCTGAGAGCTCGCCGGCATTAGTTCCAGGCCGTATGGGTACTTCCCGCTGGCTGAGCATGGGGCCTGTATCCAGGCCGGGATCCATCAGCATAATCGTCACACCGGTTTTTACATCCCCGGCGGCAATCGCTGCCTGGATGGGCGAAGCCCCCCGCCAACGCGGTAGCAAAGAGGCATGCACATTGATGCATCCCAGGGGTGGTAGGTTAAGGATACTCTTTGGTACAATTTCGCCAAAAGCAGCCACTACAATAAAATCTGGCTGCCAGGCAGAAATCTGGGCTAAAGCCTGCGCTGTTTTCAATGAAGGGGGCTGGTAAATGGGAAGCCCAAGGGAAGTAGCCAGTTCTTTGACTGCAGAAGGCTGCAGTTTTTGGCCGCGGCCGGCTGGCCGGTCTGGCTGGGTGACGACACCTGCAAGCTCATACTGCTCGTGCAACGCTTGCAGCGTTGGCAGAGCGAAATCGGGAGAACCCATAAAGACCAGCCGTCTGGACATGCCAAAATTCTATCATAAGCAATTTGTGAAGTGGTGAATTGCAGAGAAGAGCCCCCCAGACGTTATTGGAAAACAGGTCCAACCAGAGGCTATACAAAATCAAATAAATCTGTGGCTCAACTTGAGCTGAAAGCCCGCATAAACTGATTAGTCAGCCTATCATGGGACTAATTATGAGAATTTGGACATTATTCGCCTCGACCTTCGCAAATTTGGGCTTACATTTCAGTTATAATCTTTTCTGACAACTCACTCATTTATTTACTCATACTGGAGGAAATATGTCCGAACAACCTGCCCCTCAGGTTCCTCAAGAGCCAGAGCAACCACAAGCACAATACATTCCACCCTATGTTCCCCCGACTAACATTCCGGAAGCCGAACAACCTGCTTATGAACAGGCTCAGTACATCCCCCCAACAGAAACTTATTCTGATCCCAACTTAACGGCGGATGACAAAACCTGGGGTGGTCTCTCTTACATTCCGATTGTTGGCCTCATTGTGCTTTTTCTGCAAGATAAAGCAAGTCGTCCATTTATCAAGAAACAAGCTGTTCAGAGTGTCGCGCTGGCTGTTGTTGTCTTTGCAGCCACGATCCTGGTGGGTTGGATCCCGATCATCGGATGGTTATTCAACCTGGTAGCATGGCTCGGCTTTGGCATCTATATGATCATGAATTTGATTAAGGCTTTAAACGGTAAAGATGTTGACATTCCGGTCATTACTGATTTCGTCCGTAAACAAGGTTGGATCAAATAACTGCAAGTTACAGCCAACTTGACATGGATGGAAAAATTACCGTTGTCTATGGAACTGACTGGTGTGGTTCATCGCGTTCGGTCAGGCGATATCTCGACGCTAATGGGTTCCCTTACACTTGGGTTGATATCGAAAGCGACCAGGAAGGCCGGGCTTTTGTGCTCAAGGCCACTGGGGGTTACGCCAGTGTACCCACAATTGTCCTGCCAGACGGTAGTATCCTGATTGAACCAAGCATGATTACTCTGAACAAAAAATTTAGACCAGATTAAGAACTGGACCTTTACCTAATACGCTTCTGTTTAATAATGACAAAAGCCTGGCGTGATGCCAGGCTTTTTGTAAATAACAGAATGAAGAAAGATTACTCTTCCTCTTCTTCTTCCTTCTTGCCTTTTTCAAGAATTTCAGGTTCAAGTTCAGTGGCTTCAACTTCAGGTTCAACTTCAAGCGCGGGCCGTCCGATAGAGACCACAACCTCTTCGGCTGGGGTAAGGACAGTAACTTTGTCACCCAGGTTCAGGTCGCCTACTGTGATCAAATCTTCAGGAGTGGCAAGCGTGGTAACGTCAACTTCGATACGCTCTGGAAGATCGGATGGGAAAGCTTCAACTTCTATGCGTTCCACAACTTGGTTCAGAAGATATTCACCAAGATCAAGGATAGGTGCCTCGCCAACAAGGTGCAGGTCAATTACTGCTTTGAGTTTCTCGGTCATGGAGATCGCTAGAAAATCCACGTGCAAGGGGCGGCTGTAAATCACATCACGCTGGAGATCGCGGATGATGGCTTTGTGCACTACGCCATCAACATCGATGTTGATAACGCTGGAACCAGTCAGCTTACCAAGTTTGATGCCAACTTCGTGTGCATTCATCTGGATGGGGAAAGCTTCAAGATGGCGGCCATAAATGACCCCTGGTAGTTTGCCTGCGCGGCGCAATTGGGCAACCTGCTTGCCTTTGACAGTGCGTTTTTCGGCTTTAATTGTGACTTCTTCTTTTTTACTTGACATTTTCTATTCCTTTCGGGCGCCTCTGACCCCGGCGGGGCTACCTTCACCCTTTGTATTACCAGATAAATTTCTGGCGAGGTCAAATTTTATGGCAGAAGCCAGTCCTCGTCAAGCGTTTTTCAGGTTCTTCGCTTGGAATTCTGAAACCTCGGGTTTTTCTCTCCAACAATTTTCAAGAATGAGATAAACTCCCCATCACTTTTGATAGGAAAATTTCGTATCAGAACAACGCAGAGCACAGGTTTACATACTTCCTGTATGTATATGCACCGATGCAGTGGGGTTAATCTCAGGGCGTCCGTTTGCGCTACTATTACAAGGTTGTGAAATATCTAAAGCTATTTTATTCAAGCGGGCAAGTTTGATTTCCTGCCCGATTGGGTTAAAGAAACAAATTTAATCCAAAAATAGGATCGTAAAACCTGCCAGGTTGTCAAAATGTGTACCAATGTTGTCATTGACCGCCAGGAGTAGCAACCCTGCTTCAGGGGCAATAAAGCTTGAAGCGTCACCAATTAGGAATGGCTCACCGAACTCACCTACTTTGCCAACCAAAGCGCCATAGGGCGCACCAAAAAGATTACAGTCCATGGGCGGAGTATGATAGAGATCGCAAGTCAAATTCCAAGTTTGTCCAGCAGGGCCGCTTTTAGCTTCCGGATACTCATTGAGTGGCCCGGTGATTGCCAACCCATTGGCTTTGATATTATAGGTTTGCCCAGCTTCCAACGTAATGCCGCTTTCATTCCATTCAATATCCGCCCAAACACGGATGGGAATGGTTTTTGCCTGTGCAACAGACAACGGTGAAATGACAAGCAATAAAAGACACAGAACAGAAAGTAATTTGAAAAGTTTCATTAGTTACTCCTTCCTTACAAATTATTTAGATGTTTTTGAAGTTCGTTTAGGCGCAAATAACCTTCTCAGAAGTACCAAGCAAAGCTTTTTCGTCAGCAGGATAGAAAAATTTTGGCGGAGCCCTTTTTAGTCAAAAAAAATTCGGAGACTCTTATGGATATGGACAAATGTAGTATACGATAATTTTGTCCATTTTATGCAAGCGGTTAATTAGCACTCTTCTGGTTCGAGATAAGTGTTAAGGTTAGGGTTGGTAAGCCATAAGCGTCAAATAATTTCACTTCAGCTATTGGAATTGCACTTATATGCTTTGCTTTCATCACAAAAATCTTTAGAACCCATCAAATTAATCACAGTGGCATGGCGTTGCTTTAAACCGACATCGTTACAATGGGAAAGTCACTTGGAGGCAAAGAAGAATGCTTAACCTGAATGGTGGAGGCCGGGCGATTCAATGCGCCCGGCCTCCACATCGATCGTAAAAAGTTCTGGTTTGTTATCCTGAGTTTTTTACAGTATTGATTGGTTCAAGAGTCGCGGTCGTTTCATCTTTGGAGAGGCGTTCCGAGGGCTTTTCTTTGAGGCTTCTCAAGATTTCTTCCCGCAGACTTTTTGATTCTTCACTGCGCTCTTTGTTCGTGTCATTCAACTGCACGTTCAGCTTGTCAGAGAGCAGCAAGGTGAGCAGACCTTCCATGACGTTGCCGTTGGAACCGCTGCCTTCTTCGCCATTTCCATTGACCACAACCCTGGGGACCACGTCCACACGGGCAATTTGGATAGCTTCAGCAAAGCGGTTCATGACTTCCTGGGTAACCTGGTACTGCGGGCCACCGTACGCCTCAACCTGCTCTTCGGTCGCGATGGCTCGGGCAATACCCGTGCGCGCGATCTTCTCTGCCTCGGCTTCAGCTAAAGCCCTGATTTGGGCAGCTTGCTGTAAGGCCTGCATGTAGTCAGCCTTACCGCGGTTAGAAAGGACAGTGATGTTGAGCTCCGATTCAGTGATATTTTTCTGTTGTTCCGTGCGGGACTGGGCTTCTCTCAGTTCACGTTCCTTGAAGGCGGCATCCTGTTGCTTTTGGTAAGTTTCAATTTGCTCAACCGCAATCTGGCGTGAGCGCAATTGGTTAAGGATGACTTCGATATTTTTATCCTCGCCACGGGTGGTTGGTGTGCCAATCAAGACTTCTTCAAGTTCAAGGTTGTAATGCGCAAACTTTTCCTTCATTTCGTGGCTAGCCATATTCTGAATCTCATTGCGTTCATGAATAAGCTCAATCAAGGTGCGCATCTGGCCGATATTCTTGAAATAGGCTGATACCATCGGGTCGAGGGTTTGTTCCACCAATTTCTTGACATCGCCAAAGCGTTGCACCACCAACGGGGCCTTTTGATAGTCGATGTGAATGACCACGGAAAGAGGCAACGAAGGCTCAAAAGCGTCTTTGGTAATCAGGCTCACTTCGGAGAGGTTGTCATCCAGATGATGCGAACCAGCTTCGTCCTTGATCCACTTGAGAATGATGTTGGTGGTTGGGACGGAGACAACTTTGCCAGCGTAGGTATTGAAGGCATATTTGCCTGGCAGCAGCGGGGTAGACCAGACACCACGCGAGCCTTGTTGCACAAGCTCGCCGTGGCGATAATCAGACCCAGAAAGGTCCTCTCCAGACGCGCCGGTATAAGAAACAACAACACCCACATAGCCAACTTCGATGATGGTTTTACCAATCTTTTCGACGGTGGCAAACAGGCGGTTTAGGTAGTAGGTACCTTCAACCAAAACCTGCAGCTGCCGGCCGCGCATACCACCCGCTGCAATAAAGCGGTCGGGCATTTGGAAGTTGTTATGATAAGTCAGCGCATCGTTGATAGTCTGGCCAACAACGGGAGCAATAATCTCACCTGAAGGTAGTGAGGGGCCATCGTGGATGGTCACAATACCAATGGCATCTTCATTATCCTTAATAACCAGGGGGGCAAAACCGTGGCGCTCACTGATGACGAGGGTCATCTTTTCGATGACATCCTGATCATCGCGGGAGAGTGGCAGGTAAAAAACGCGTTCTTCAGTAATGACCACAAATTGGGCCAGGTTGATAGCATATGTGCCTTCACGCAAAATCTGGCGTTGGGGACCGCGCTGACCTCCATTTGTCAGAAAGTTGGTGACATCCTGGAAGTTATTGGCGCTAATGTTGGAGGCCAAAACTTGCATGGCGGATAGGGGTTCACCATCCCGGGCATAGACGTAGCCAATCTTGCCTTGCGTGATGGTGACCAAGGGAGCACTGTGCACCCGGTACTGAATAGGCATGAGGTAATGCAAGCCACCACGCAGTACTTCGGGTTGGTAGCCAGCTTCACCGTTTAGGGCGATAAATGTGCCTTTCACTGACTTGGCAGCAAAACGCTTTTCAACAATGCCGATGTGGTTGTTGGGGATGAACTTGATGCCGGATAGAAGCAGCAACACCAAGGCAGCGCCCAGGGCGATAAACAAATAACTTAAGAGGGGGTTCATTTTTCTCCTTGCGACCGCAAGATTGCGAATCGCGATGCGAATAAATGTACTCCCAAGCAAAGCGAAGGACAATAGAGAATATATGGTTTAAGTGAATCTCTTCTGAGAATTACTTCCCTGCAATCTATTTTTTTTCACATCGAAAATGATTGGAGGATAGGTTTAGGTTGCTTTTTAGAGCCTTGGCGGCTGGTACAATTGCCTTGGAGGCCTACTATGTGTGGACGTTTTACGATAGCTATTGAATCGGATGACCTGCAGACCGCCCTTGCCCTCGGCCAAATGCCTGAGACCTGGCGTAAACGCTACAACATCGCCCCAGGGCAGCTTATCCCTACCGTGCCAGACCCAGAAAAGCGTGATGTCGTGATGATGAAGTGGGGCCTGGTACCATTTTGGGCAAAGGATCCCGGCATCGGCTACAAGATGATAAACGCCAGGGCAGAAACCATCCTTGAAAAACCCTCCTTTAAAAATTCTTTCAAGCACAAGCGTTGTCTCATCCTGGCGGATGGCTTTTACGAGTGGGCGGGCAGCGGCACTAAAAGCTCACAGCCCTGGTACTTCAAGCTGCGCAGCGGCGCCCCGTTTGCCTTCGCTGGGCTCTGGGACGATTGGGAACCCAAAAGTGTCTCCGACACACCTGGCTTGCCAGGACTAACCACCTGCACGATCATCACCACCAATGCCAACACTACAGTCTCACCTGTACATCCGCGCATGCCAGTGATGCTACTTGGGGATGAAACTTACACCTGGTTGGAATCGGGCAATCAGACCGAACTGGTCAGCCTCTTGAAACCTGCTGACTCCACGCTGATGCAAGCCTGGCCGGTGAGCCGGGATGTGAACACCCCAACCCAGGATGGCCCTGAACTCATCCAAAGCCTCTGATATTCCTGCGCGGCCTGAACAGCTGTTGACGAGGTGGATCTTGCCGCTTTAGATGCGAACCCATCTCAAGTAAAATAGAAGCAGGGCAAACGCGTTTGAAGTGCCCTCCATAAGGAGACTCTATGCGTTCTTTCAAATTCACCTTCCTGGTCATCTCTGTCGCTCTGATTATGGTTGCCTGCCAACCTCCCATTTCTGTTACTCCTACGCAGAGCCCGCTGCCCCCGACCAACCCCGGGCCGGCTGCGGAATTGAACGCCGCCCCAACTGTAACACCAGATCCAGCTATTCCAACACCAGGTCTTTTAGCCATCATGGCTACCAAGGCTGCTGCCACTTCCCAAGCCGTTCAACAAACCGAGCAAGTTTCCGGAACTGTCGCCCTACCGCAGACAACCGTCGAAGTTGGCGATGACTGGTGGAACACAAGCACCTTCTATGAGATTTTTGTACGCAGTTTCAAAGACAGTGACGGAGATGGCATCGGCGATTTCAAGGGCATCACCTCGCAACTGGATTACCTGAACGACGGCGACCCCAACAACCACTCCGATCTGGGGGTCAGCGGCATCTGGTTGATGCCAATTATGCCTTCGCCTTCGTATCATGGCTATGATGTCATCAACTATATGACCGTCAACCCAGAGTACGGCAATATGGCAGATTTCAAGGAATTGGTTGAAGAATGCCACAAGCGCGGCATTCGGGTGATCATCGATCTGGTTGTCAATCACAGCTCCAGTGAGAACCCCTGGTTCCAAGAGGCGAAGAGTGGAAATAAGGGCTTTGAGGATTGGTACATCTGGTCGGATAAGCATCCAAATGAAAATGGCCCCTGGGGTCAAAATGCCTGGCACAAAGCCAGCAATGGCCGCTTCTATTATGGCGTTTTTACCTCGGATATGCCGGACCTAAATTACCGCAATCCCAGGGTCACCCAGATGATGGAAATGGTCACCGCGCATTGGCTGCAAGATGTGGGGGTGGATGGCTTCAGAGTTGATGCAGCCCGTTATCTTTTTGAAGACGGTGTTTCAAAACAAGACACCAAGGACACCATCCAGTGGTTCCAGAATTGGCGCAACTACCTCAAGCCGATCAACCCTGAAGCTTTTACAGTTGGGGAAGTTTGGGCTGAAACCTTTGTGCAAAAGAAGTATGTGGACCCCAAAGGCTTGGACAGCCTCTTTGCTTTTGACCTGGCTGAAGACATTAAAGGTGCCATTTACTCACCGGATGCATCGCGCATCATTCAAGCCTATCAGGAAGCCATCAAGGCCATGCCGGATTACAGCTTTTCGACATTCCTTTCCAATCATGACCAGGAACGCGTCTCGAACCTCTATGATGGTGATGATGGCATGTCTAAACAAGCCGCCTTTGTCTATCTAACCGGGCCTGGCATTCCCTTCGTTTACTACGGCGAGGAAATCGGCATGCTGGGTGCCAAACCCGACCCCAATATCCGCACACCCATGCAATGGACGGGTGAAGAAAACGCAGGGTTCACAACGAGTTTGCCTTGGTTTGAAATCAATAAAGATGTAGCTACGCGCAACGTAGCTCTGCAGGCAGCGGACCCAGATTCACTGCTGAGTTGGTACCGCGAGTTGATTGCCTTACGCAACGCCCACCCTGTCTTTGCCAACTCGCCTTACCTGAGTTTTACTTCCAATTGCAAGACCCTTTATGCCACCTTGCGGACCGATGGAGAAGATACCTTGCTGACCCTCCTTAATATTGGCAGTAAGCCACACAAAAACTGCCACATCTCAATTGAAGAAAGCCCCCTCTTCGGGGAATATAAGGCGACAGCCATTTGGGGTCAAAGCCCATTTCAGAATATCATTTTTGAAGAAGATGGATCCATCAAGAATTTCAAGATTTCCTCTGAGCTGGCTGGCGGTGAAAGCCTGATATTGAAATTGGGAAACTGAGGAGGCAAAATGCCTGGCAAATTGAAAGTGTTGCATTATCTGTTGCTGCTGGTTCTGATTGGCAGCAGCCTGGCTGCCTGTGCCGCACCTGCCAAGACCCCTGGCAATCCCAGCCCAGTAGTCAAAGCCACAGACGTGCCGAGCAGCCCAGCCCTGCCTGAGGCCACCAGCGCGCCAGCAGCCCAACCTGAGCCTACTCAGGCGGCCACCGGCCTCAACCCGCTGGCGGTTAACCTTACCTGGCACATGCACCAACCTTTCTATTACAAGGATGAAAACGGAGTCTACTCGCGCCCCTGGGTGCGCGTGCACGCCACCAAGGATTACCTGGACATGGCCGAATTGATTGCCCGCTACCCGGGCATGAAAGCCACCATCAATATCACGCCTTCGCTCGTCGAGCAGCTGGATGATTTTACCGAGAACGGGGCTAAGGATATTTACTGGGTACTGGCTGAGAAAGCTGCTGCCAGCCTGAGCGACAGCGATAAACGCTTCATCATAGAGCATTTCTACGACGTCAACTGGGACCATATTATCGCGCGTTTCCCCCGCTACAAGGAGCTGCTTAACAAACGCGGAGGCACGGATGCTGCATCCATCGACAAAGCCATTGCCGACTTCAAGGAAGCAGACTGGCGCGACCTGCAGGTTTGGTTTAACCTGGCCTGGGTTGACCCCGGCTATCTGGCTCTGCCCCCATTCAAGGCACTGGTGGACAAGGGCAGAGATTTCAGCGAAGAAGATAAAAAGCCGCTCTTTGAGGGCATTCTGGCGCTGATGAAGCGCATCATCCCCACGTATAAGGACCTGCAGGACAAAGGAATCCTGGAAATCACCACCACGCCCTACGCGCACCCTATTTTGCCGCTGACTCTGAATATGGAGAACGCGCTGGAGGGCAATCCGAAAGCGGCCTTGCCCCAAACCGGGAGGCAACAAGGGGCCGCGGATGCCGACGCGCATCTGCAGATGGCCGTGGAAATGTACCGCGAGCACTTCGGGCGCGATCCGCAAGGTTTGTGGCCTGGGGAAGGCGCGGTTTCTGAAGATATCATCCCCAGGGTGATGTTGAATGGATTTTCCTACATCCAGACTGGTGAGCCGATCTTGGTGCGCAGCCTGGGCTTGGAGGGCGATCACTTTGAACGGGATGCCAATCAATTAGTTGTGGATGTTGACATGGTCTACAGGCCTTACCTTACGCCGCAGCTTGATGGCAATTCAATACCGGTCTTCTTCAGGGATTGGGTGCTCTCGGACAAAATCGGTTTTGATTACGCCTCTATGCCCGGTAAGGAGGCCGCCCGCGACCTCATCAGCCGTTTGGAAGCCATCCAGGCCCGCACAACCGGCCTGGACAAAGTGGTAACTATCGTGGTGGACGGTGAAAATTGCTGGGAGAATTACGATATGGACGGCAAAGAATTCTTGACTGAGTTCTACCAAAGGCTTTCCACCAACGATAAATTGGTCCCTGTCACCCCTTCTACTTTTGTAAATTCCGCCTTCCAGATGGCGCAACTTGAGCAGTTATTCCCCGGGGCATGGTTCAGCGCCAATTACGACACCTGGATCGGCGAACAGGAAGAGGCCGAAGGCTGGGAGTTGCTTGCGCAAACGCGCAACTGGCTGGCCAATTATGCCAAAGCGAACCCTGGCGCTGTTATGCAGGCAGCCTACCAGCAAGCCTATAAAACCATGCTGCAGGCTGAAGGCTCGGATTGGTTCTGGTGGTACGGCGTTGACCAGGATTCCGGCCAGGACGCTTATTTTGACGAAGCCTATCGGGCATTGTTAAAGCAGGTTTACTCGAGTTTAGGCCAGATTGCCCCGGAAAGCCTGTATGTGCCCATTATCCCCGCGCCGCGACTGAAACCCGGCCAGGCACTGGCTGGTGCGGTCACCACCACTGTGGATGGCAAAGCGGAAGGGGAGGAATGGAAAGAGGCCGGCATCTTCCGGCTTGGGGAGGATAAAGCCCTCAAAACCTTCTACTATGGCATGGATGAAGAGAATCTGTACCTGCGCTTTGACCTCGCCAAACCATTAGAAACCGGCAACGCGCTGGAAATTTATCTCAATCTGCCAGGCGGAGGAGCGCGGTCAATTAAAGCGCTGGACGGTCTAACCAGCCTTTCAGATGGCGTCAACCTTGCCTTGATCCTTAAAAACGAAGGGGCGGAGCTTGATGGCATTTATCAAGCCAGGATTCAGGATGGCAAGTGGCAACTCTCAGAGGAGAAAATTGGCAATTGGAAGGCCTCAGCAGATGAAAAGGATAATTTGGTCGAAGCCGCCATCCCGCTTGACACACTCGGCAACCCGGAGGGGGGCAGCAGCCTACCATTGCAGATACTGCTTTCACAAAATGGAACTTTTATCTTCCCACAGAATGCCACTTATGAACTGCAGTTGATGCGTTTTGGGCCGGTCACGCTGATTGTGGATGTCACCGATCCCAGCGGGGACGACAAAGGCCCCGGCACTTACACCTATCCAAAGGACAGTATCTTCATCCCGGGCGTTTTTGATCTGACTGCCTTCTCTGTTGGCAGTGACGGCGCGAACCTGGTATTCACGTTTGAAGTAAAGGGACCCATCACAAACGGCTGGAACTCGCCAGCGGGCTACTCGGTACAGACTTTTGACGTGTACATCGACAAAGACCCTGGCAAGGGCACAGGTGAAAGGCTGCTACTACCCGGCCGCAATGCCGCCCTGGAAAGCAAAAACGGTTGGGAAGTGGCCCTTTGGGCAGAAGGTTGGCAGCCCAAGATTGTGCTCCCAGGTGAAAAACCCGGTAGCCCGGTTGCTGATGATGCGCTTTCCAGTGGGATTAAGCAGGTACTTGGCAGTGGCAAGAACGCTGTCATCGTCATGGTGCCCTTGACCGCCTTCGGCGAGGGCGACCCGCAAACCTGGGCATATCTCGCCACAGTAACCGGGCAGGAAGGCTACCCCTCAGAGGGCGTTTGGCGCATCCGCGATGTTAAGGCAACGGCAGAACAGTATAAATTTGGTGGCGCGACCGGCGCGAGCAATGAGACCCGTATTCTCGATTTTGCCCGTCCGGCTGGCATGCCTCCGGAACAATTCCCGAGTTTAAGTAATTTCAAGCCCAGCAAGGATAAAGTGGCTGCCATCCCCGTGGATGATTTTGCCATCGTACCAATGCTGTTGGCTGGTGCAAAATAGGATAGATATGAAAGAAAAAGAATTTACTTTGAGTAAGAATCCACGGCAGACAGTCGAGATCACACTACAAGATGGTCGCATTATTACTGGGAAGAGAGGCGCTCCACTTGGAAAATTCCTGAAAATAATCCAGGACCCTAACAAGCCGCTTATTGTTGGCGGTATAGTGGACTGGAACTTGAGGGAATTGACCTTTCCCATCCAGCGCGATGCACAGGTGACGCCGCTAAGCATGGATACTGAGGATGGAGCTCGTATCTATAGGCGTTCCCTCACATTTTTGTTGGAGGTCTCGTTTAAGCGTTGCTTTCCCGGCGCGAACCTGACCATCGACCATTCTGTATCCTCAGGTGGATATTACTGCCAGGTGGAAGGCTTGCCCGAGTTTGGACCCGCAGACTTAAAACTTCTTCAAGAAACCATGTGGGCACTGGTGGAGGAGGATACACCCTTTACCAGGCAAACCTTCCCGCTGGAAGAGGCTATCGCCTACTTCAAGAAAAACAAAGAACTTGATAAAGTGCAGTTGCTCAAATATCGTCAAAGATCCGACCTTGTGCTTTATAGCGTCGGCGAAATTCGCGATTATCACCATGGTTATATGGTGCCTTCCAGTGGGTATCTCAAATGGTTTGACCTTGTTCTGGTGGGTAATGCATTTATTTTGCGCTTTCCACAACGAGCTACACCTTCCATGATAACGCCCATGACGGATTATCCCACCCTGGTAAAAACCTTCCAGGAATATGGAAGTTGGCTGAACAAGCTTGGGATCCCCTCTGTTGGCGCGTTGAATGATGCCATCAAGGCCGGGCATGCGGATGAAGTAATTTTAGTATCTGAAGCCTTCCATGAGATGCAGGTTTCTGAAATTGCTGAAGCCATCAACAGGCGGCGAGACAAAGTGGGAGTCATTCTTATTGCTGGACCAAGTTCTTCCGGAAAGACCACTTTTTCCAAACGACTGAGCATCCAGTTGCTGGCAAGGGGCATTAACCCTTACCCGCTGGAAATGGATAATTTTTTCATTGATCGTGCAAAGACTCCGCTGGGCAAGGATGGAAAGCCGGATTTTGAAGCCCTTACTGCCCTGAACCTGGAGCGGCTAAACCACGACGTGCGCGCGTTATTGGCCGGTGAAGAGGTGCAGCTGCCACATTATGATTTCAAAACCGGAGTCAACGGTGATGGAAAAGTTGCCAAATTAGAAAAAGACACCATGATTGTCATAGAAGGCATCCATGGGTTGAACCCGGAACTCTTCCCCAGTCTGCCCCAGGAGAATACCTTCAGGGTATATGCCTCATGCCTCACCCAATTGAACCTGGACCGGCACAATCGAATTTCCACAACCGATACGCGCATGCTGCGCCGCATCGTGCGCGATGCCCGCGACCGCGGTTACAACGCTGAAGTGACCATCGGGCGTTTTGAAGCTGTCCGCCGCGGTGAGAAGGACCACATCTTCCCCTACCAGGAAAACGCGGATGCCATCTTCAACTCCGCGTTGGCATATGAGCTGGGGGCTTTGAAGCCCCTGGTGGAACCGCTGCTACGTCAGGTGCCTTACAACACACCAGAGTATATCGAAGCCAAGCGTTTACTGAAGTTCCTGGAGTGGTTCCTGCCGATGAGGGATGAGTACGTGCCCAATAATTCCATTTTGCGGGAGTTTATTGGTGGCTCCGCGCTGACACATTTTAATCTTTGGTAACTGGTGGATTCGGAGTGGTTAGAACTGTCTTGTGAAGCCTGCCCGAGGTTTTGATTGAGGCGGGGTAACGTAGGTTCCCGCCTTTTTTGTGTCAGGGCAGGAAAATCAAACTAAGGTTTCCATTTGGTCATCGCGAGAAGGGTCAGCGACGAAGCAATCTGAAGTTTATCCTGATAAAAACCAGATTGCCACGCAAAAGAGGCACGCAAGGACTGATGTACCCCAAGGTCATTGCGAGGAACAAAGTGACGAAGCAATCTTAAGTTAGGTTTTTCTTAATCCGGAACAATTCCTAACTCAACTGATAAATCTACCCACATTGGATTTATCGATTCAATTAGTTTTATCTTGTCAGCTCGTGAGCCGCCTTTTATCTGCTTTTCACGATTGATTGCATCCATGATTGAACCAAAACATTCATAATATACCAATCTGGTGGCTCGATATTTTTTGGTAAAAGTGCCTCCAAAGCCTTGCTTGTGCTGATTTATTCGAGCTGGGAGATTGCTTGTGACCCCAGTGTAAAGGACTCTTCCTTTGATATTAGTAAGGATGTAGACGCAATTGCTCTCCCAACCCATAGATTTGAGTTTACTTTATTTTTGGTGTTTGGAGATTGGTGGTTCTAGGTTTTAATCATTACATGCAACTAAATTAATGCCTTAATTAATAGAAACAAAAATGTCAGATTGCTTCGCAAAACAGGCTCGCAATGACAACAATTCTCTTCTTTCACTTTTTGCTTAAGTAATATAATTAGTAAATTCCTATCCATCTTACTAAACAAATCAAGGAGGCATGTTTTATGAAGAAATTCCTATTCACGTTAATCATTCTCTCCATGTTGCTCTCCCTTGGCATGGGCAGTGTTTTTGCTGCACCAACCAAGAACGTCGGCATTAACGTCCTGCTGACGGAACCCCTAACCGACGCTTTGCGCGCGGAATTGGGAAAATTTGGCCGCATTACCAGCGAGATCCTTGAGATCAATGCCGTCACGCTGCGTATGGACCTTGCTGAATTGGAAGCGCTGAAAGCATTGCCATATGTCGCGGCAGCCAACCCCGACGCAGAACGCAAGGGCATCCCGATTAGTCAAGTAGCGGTTACGGATTTTTCTGATGGTT
>CAYMNM010000006.1:18253-47387 GCA_964391795.1 uncultured Anaerolineaceae bacterium
TCTGGTTGGTCCTCGGTGATTGCTGAGGGCATCACTTATATTGCTGATTTGAAGGCGAATGAACTAAAAGACTACCCAGTGGTAATCAATATGAGCCTGGGCGGTTCTATGATGGATGCAATCGAACAAGCTGCCATTGATCATGCCATCGAACAAGGCGTAATCATTGTGGCCTCTGCTGGCAACTCTGGCACAGCTGGCATGGGCTACCCCGGCGCTTATGAACCCGTTATTTCGGTGGCTGCCTCAGGATGGGTTGGTGAATGGATTACTCCGCCTGAAGGATACGGTTCCTGGTGGCAGGGGGTTTATGTATCTGAAACTTATGATTCCATGCACTACTACATCACAAATTTCTCAAGCCGCGAACTCGATGGTCAAGACTTGGACGTGGCTGCCCCTGGAAGTTGGATTGTAGGCCCCTATAAGGTCAACAGCGGTAATAGATTAAGTTATTACTTCCTGGGCGGCACTTCCATGGCCAGCCCACATGTGGCCGGCGTTGTTGCCTTGATGGCTCAAAAAAATGGCACCCTAGAGGCCGCCGAAGTAGAAGAGATTTTGGAAAGCGTAGCTATTCCATTACCAGCTGGAACCAGAAATATTACCGGTCCCTCGGGTCCAGAAACCGTTAGTTGGGGGATTGATGCTACTGGTTCAGGTCTCATCACCGCCGATTTAGCATTAGCAGGAACACCGGAGTAGTCAATATTATGATCCAAACAGAGCTGGCTAAAAGCCAGCTCTGTTCAATTAAAACTGGGATTACTGTGTAGATCCTTCGCAACAGAAACCTAGGAAGATAAAATTCTTTGGTTGTTATGCTGAGCAAAGCGAAGCATCTGCGCATTGCAGCTTGCAGCTGGCAGATCCTTCGCAAGAGTGGCTCAGGATGACGACAAATTTTCTGTCTTTGCAAGGAGCGCCAGCGACGACTGCTTGCGTGCCAAGCCCGAAGGGCGAGGGCTAGCAATCTGATATTGAAATTGCAGATAATCGAAAAAAAAGAAACCCAGATTGCCGCGCAAAAGAGGCATTCGCAATGACCACAATTTTGTCAAACCGAGTAAGGCGAAGCATCTTCACATCGAACCTTGCTGCTAGCAGATCCTTCGCAAGAACGGCTCAGGATGACAATCAAAAACAGGATGACGCAGAAAAAAAGGCTGACCTTACGATCAGCCTTTAACTACTTTGATCAGAAACACCTTTATTCGGTCAATCTTTATTCAGTCACTCCTGCGTGCGGAGGCTTGGGCGGGAAGAGCGCAACTGCGCGATGCTGCGCTTGGCCATATTGCCCAAACGGCGGATACCTTCGCGGATGAGTTCGGGGTTGGAAGCGCTGAAATTAAGTCGCATGGTATTATTCGGGCCGCTGTTTGGGTAGAAGGGCTTGCCCGGGACATAGACTACTTTTTCTTCAAGCGCAATGTTGAAGAGCTCTACTGTGTCGCAACCTTCAGGCAACCTGAGCCAAAGGAAGAGGCCGCCTTTTGGGGTAGTCCAACTGGTGCCAACCGGCATAAACTCATCAAAAGCTTCCAGCATGGCATCCCGGCGTTCCTTGTAAACACGGCGGATGGTCTCAATATGTTCATCCAGCCAATCACCCTGTGCTAACTCGTAGGCCACAAACTGGTCAAAGGTGGAGCTTTGCAGGTCTGAGCCTTGCTTGGCCTGAACCATTTTCTTGATGACTTCATCCGGCGCAATTACCCAGCCAATCCGTAAGCCTGGGGCCAGGATTTTGGAGAATGTGCTGGTGTAGATGACATTCCCACTCATCTTGCCGCTGGTGCAGCCGTTATACTCAGCGTCCAATTGGGCAACCGAGGGCAAGGGCTCACCCTCAAAGCGCAAAGCGCCATAGGGGTCATCTTCAATCAAGGGCACGCTGCTTTTATTGGCAATTTCCACCAATTTTTTGCGGCGTTCCAAAGAGAGCGAAACACCCATAGGGTTTTGGAAGTTAGGCAGAACATACTGGAACTTGATATTGTGACCTATCACATTTTCAAGCTGATCGATTTTTAAGCCATCATCATCATTATCAATGGTCTCATAGACCGCGCCGTAAGCGTTCCAGGCCTGAATAGCACCCAGGTAAGTGGGGCTTTCTGTCAAAATATGGTCCCCGCGATTGATAAATACGCGCCCAATTAGGTCCAGGGCCTGTTGGGAGCCTGAGGTGAGCAGAACGTTATCCCGAGAAACCTGGATGCCTTGTTTGGCTGTGAATTTTACAATCCAATCCCGAAGGGGATCCAAACCTTCGGTCGTGGCATACTGCAAAGCCCTACGGCCATTTTCCTTTAGGACTTTCTCGCAGGCGGCCAGCGTTCGTTCAATTGGAAAGAGCTCTCCGGCTGGGAAACCTCCACCAAAAGAAATAACATCCGTCTGACTGGTTACTTTGAGCAATTCGCGGATGAAAGAACTTTTCATACCTGCCGTTCTTGCAGCAAAGCGATGATCCCAAGATGTTTGCATTAAATTACTCTCCTTTTAGTTGATTTATTATTTATTTCATAAAGCGCGGCAATATGGTTGCCGGGCTGGGCAGCGCCACCTTGTCGCCTTCGGTGAGTTCGGCGGGTGGGCGTTGAGGTTTATCTGATGCGCTTTGGAAGACAAAGATGCTCGCGCCTTCCACGGCGTACTTCTCTTCGACAACTGCCTGGCCAGTGAGGTAGCCTTCAGAGTCGATGGCACAGCTGGTGACACGCCCTATCATGCGGCCTTTGGCGTCAAGAACTGGGTCGCCATGGTGAGCCATGCGAACGCCCTTGTCGTTGAAGCGGAAGCGAATAACGACTACTTCGCGCATGCGATCGCGCTCACGGAAGGCTGAGCGACCGATGAACCAGGAGGTATTCAGTTTTACGAAAGCCACAAAGCCGGCTTCGCTGATGGTTAGGTTGAAGTCTCCGCCCATTTCGTGGCCATAAAGGGGTAAACCAGCTTCGGTACGCAGCGAGTCGCGCGCGCCAAGACCGCAGGGCTTCACGCCCAGGTCTTTGCCCGCTTCAAGAATATCATCCCAGAACTTGGGGGCATCATCGGGGTGCACAAAGAGTTCAAAACACATCTTCTCGCCAGTGTAACCTGTACGTGAAACCGTACAAGGCACACCCGCGACGACTGTATCACAAAGCTCGGTGCGGCCAAGGCGCAGAATGCGGCGCTTGGCGTCTGCATCGGACAGGCGCAATAAAACTTCACGACTGAGGGGACCCTGAAGGGCAATATCGACTTTCATATCGGCACCTTCTTTGGGGTCGCGCAGGTTGCGCAAAATCACATTCCGGCCGGGGGAAAGCATCCAGGGGCGATAGGGGTCCACACAGACCTCACCACTAATGACAGCCTGCAGCCAGGCCCAATCTTTGGCTTCGTTAGAAGCGTTGACCACTACGAGGTATTTCTCCTTGTCACGGCGATAAACCAAAAGATCATCAATCACATCCGCGTTGGGAGCCATGAAGTGTGTGTAGTAAGACTCGCCGACTTCAAGTGAAATGACATCGTTGGAACAAACCGAGTCGAGGAAGAGCGAAGCATCTGGACCTTCGCATTGGAAAACACCCATATGGCTGACATCAAAGAGACCGGCTGCTTTCCGGACAGCCATGTGTTCTTCAACCACCGAGGTATACCAAACCGGCATTTCATAACCGGCAAAGGGGATAATCTTGGCACCGAGATCGACATGCTTCTGATAAAGACAGGTTCGCTTATTGGGGCTCTCGGGTTCGACCCAGGTCCATTCGAGTTTGGCGGGGGCGGTGTATTCCTTATCCATACCCACAAAGTAAGCTTTATTATTGTCCACTGGGTCTCCGTCTGCCATTTCCTTGACGGGTTCCGACAGAACTACAGAGACTGGCCCGCGAATGCGCTGGCACTTATCCTCATCATAGTAGATAAAGCCGCTGGAGATGCCGTTCAGCCAGGTGCCCGCAAGGGCAGCTTTTTCTGATGGCACGGTCAGTTTGAAGCGCATGGGTGCGAGACAGGTAAGTGTACCTTCCACGCTGCCTTCGGTTGTGTTCATGCGGGTAGCCTGTGATTCCCCGGGTTTGAGAGCTTCGGTATCGCTGGTGAGCAGGTAATAGAGGAAAGAACGCACCATCTCGCCGCTGATTTCGAAAGCGGTGAATTCTCCAGAGAATTTATCGTCTGAATAGAAGAAATGCGGGTAAGAGCTGGGTTCGGTCACTTTGTCGAGAACTGGCTGCCTGAGGGAAAGGTCGCGCACGGCATTTGAGACATCGTTGAAAGCCTTGAAGTTCACCTTGGCACGGGTTTTCTTGCCAACGCGGCCGCACATCAGGTAAGGTGTGGTTGCTCTGAACAATTTGGCGGTCAATTCAGCGATGGTCACCATGTCAGCTTCACCATAGCCCCGCTGAGTGAGCCAGGGGGTACCAAAGCGGACACCCGAAGAGCGTAGCGCCGAGACATCGCCAGGGATGGTGTTGCGGTTGGCAACAATACCCACCAGGTCGAGGATTCGCGCACCAAGATCGCCATTCAAAGGAACACCATCTTTTGCCTTGAAACCTTTGCAGTCAATCAGGCACATGTGGGTATCTGTTCCTTTGTAAGGTACTCGTATACCGTTATCCATGAAGCCTTGAGCCAACGCTTTGGCATTTAGGATTATCTGCTTTTGCAAGGTATTGAATTCTTCGGTTCGAGCAAGTTTGAACGTAAGTGCTATGGCTGCTAATGTGTTAACATGTGGGCCGCCCTGTTCACCAGGGAAGACACCCTTATCAACCTTTTCACCCAACTCACGGTTGCGCATGATCAAAACAGCGCCACGCGGGCCGCAAAGGGTCTTGTGGGTGGTAAAGCTGGTAACATCCGCGATGCCAATGGGAGAAGCTACATGACCAGCAGCAATCAGCCCAGCTATGTGAGAAACATCCGCCAGCAGGTACGCACCAACTTCGTCCGCGATATCACGGAATTTCTGCCAGTCGGGAACCCAGGGGTAGGAGGTATAACCAGCCACGATTACCTTGGGTTTGCAGGCCTTGGCTTGTTCAAGGATGCTTTCGTAATTGAGTTGTTCAGTTTCAGGGTCCACGGTGTAGTGGAAGGCCTTGTAAAAGAGGCCTGAGCGATTGACGGGGGAGCCATGGGTCAGGTGACCACCATGTAGCAGATCCATGCCCAAAATGGCATCGCCTGGTTGAATGAGAGCGGTGTAGACTGCGGTATTAGCGGGCGCGCCGGAAAGCGGCTGCACGTTAACCCAAAGGTCATCCGGGGTTTGCCCATTGGCGGCAAAAAGCTCTGCTGCGCGACGGCGGGCAAGGGCTTCAACGATATCGGCATATTCAACGCCTTTATAGTAACGCCCATCGCTATGGCGGCGGAAGATAGCCAGTTGAGCAGCATAATCCATAATCTCTTCCTGGCTTTGGTAGCGTGTTTCGGGGCGGGGGTAGCCTTCTGCGTAGATGTTGGTAAAGGATGTAGCCAATAACTCACGCACAGCTTTGGGAGCTATGCTCTCACTGGGGATCATGATCAGTCGGCGAGCCTGGCGTTCAGATTCGTAGCCGGTCAGTCTGGCAACCTCAGGGTCGAGGGAAATGACATCATCTTCGAGTAAGAAATCTTTCATGTTACATCCTTTGAGATTTAATTTGGTGGGCAAACAACTGATAAATCAGCTGCTTACGTTGAAATTTGGGAAATATGATCTGATGAAACACAGAAAATTGGTACTGACACAAGCAGGTAATTTTGACCGTTTTCATCTCTTAAATTTTACCGCAAAGCCGTGCTTTGGGCACTTTCGTGACAATTCCTGCCAGTCAGATCTGCCTTGAATTTATTTTTACCGATTGGAGCCAGCAGGAAAGCAGTTCCAAGAATTGCTGAGCAGTTTAATAGACCAACCTTGTGACCATTCGGGCGAGATAAGCTGTTGAACCCCAGATGACCTCTCCATCGTAGGGTTTATAGTGCAAAACCGGCACTTCCACGCCATTGAGCTGAATAGGTTGGTTGTACCAATTGGAAGGTTCCGAAAGCCACGATAGGGGTACAAGAAAGACACGGGAAACCTCATCGTCATTTATGGAGAAATCTTCCCGATAATCCAACCAGGCCACGATGGGAGTCACCTCAAAAAAGGGGAACATCTTCATGATTGGTAAGCGACCAACAATGTGCACGTCTTCCATTGGGAGGCCAAGCTCTTCTTTAGCTTCCCGCAGGGCAGTGAACTCAGGGCTGAGGTCCTGCGGTTCGCAAGCCCCACCCGGGAATGAAACCTGATCTTTGTGCGTCGAAACCAAGCTGGTACGATGCTGAAAAAGCAACTGCCATTCACCATCCAAGAAGATTAGTGGAACGAGCACCGCGGCTTGAACCACCTGGTCGGTTTCGAGTTGCACGCGGGCGGTAAGGATTTCTTGCTTTTCAAGCGCGTACTGCACAAGCCGTTCGCCAAGATCATCCGGCAGTTGGGTAACCGGTTTCATGCCTCAGTTTCCTCTGACTCCCCCAGAATCTCGGGGTCCAGTTCGTTGACAGATCGAGCAAAAAGCAGATAGCCGGTGTGGGCCAGCATGCGGTCAGTTGGGCGCAAACGGTCCCAATCGGTCTTGAAATAGCGCATTAGGATCTCACACACCTGCACAAAAGCAAAATGGTGCTGTTTAAGCGCTTCCAGGGTTTTGCTTACCTGGTTGACAGTCGGCAGGATCATCCCCAAGTAGCCGCCGCCCCGCAAGGAGGCTTTGACCTGGGGCATGTAGTCGTACGGGTTGGGAAGGTCAAGAAAAAGGGCATCGGCATCGCGTTCAGCAAAACCATCCGCGGCATTGCCAACTTTGAACTCAACCCGGCCATCCAGACCTAATTTTTCAAGGTTCGCGATGGCAAGCTTCTGCACTTCTTCTTTGCGTTCGTAGGTATAAACACGTCCTGTATCGCCCACCATATAAGCCAGAGCAGTCGTGAGGCCGCCAGAACCCGTGCCACATTCAATCACCCGGCGGCCAGGGCCGATACCCATGGTGATAAGTATGAAGCCGATTTCTTTTGGGTACATGATTTGGGTGGTACGTTTGGTCTCGTTGATCAGGTCTGACAGACCAGGTTTGAAAAGGTAAAAAGGTGCTCCCATATGAGATTGCAGGCGAGCGCCCCAGGGTTGTCCAATAATTTCATCATGCTTGATGACCCCACGGTGGGTCTGTAAGGTCAAACCAGAGTGCAAGACAAAAATGTGGCTCTTGTGGCCAGATCCCTGAAGTTGGATAAGGTCGCCTTCCTGTGCAAGGCTCTCATTTAGTGAAAAGTCCATCAACGTCTCACCTGGGTTTGGGACCCCTGGCTAAGCCAATTAATCAGGAATAAGGTAAGAATACTGCCAGCCACCGCCCCCAACAAACGCAGGCCACCAACATTGAACAGGTTTAGGTTGAAACCACCGGCCACCCAGTGACCCATAAAAAAACCGATTATGGAAGAAAAAAGATACAGTAACAAGCGCCAAAAGCCGCCATCTTTCCAAAGGTGGAAAAGGGCTCCAATCAATGTGGCTATAACCAAGCCAAAAATCGATGTTGCAGAATTCATAGTTTCCTTGAGTCTTATCTGGACGAAAGGATCTCCGCACTCCCCAGGCAGAGGTCTCCATCATAAATCACCAGATACTGGCCCGCTGTAATATCCCTAAGTGGTTTTTCGAGCGTCGCAATCATATCACCACTTTCAGAAATCTGTAAATTCGCCCAGGCTGGTGTAGCTGCAGCCCGAATCTTGACCTCATAAAGTGGTTCCAAAGACGGAGCCTGACCGGATATCCAGTTAGCCTTACCAGCATGTATATGGCTATGCGCAAGTTCAGTTGCCCGGCCAACAATCAGCGTATTGGTCGCTGTGTCTTTGGCCATCACATAGAGCGGAGCCTCAGCTGCCACCCGAATGCCCTTGCGCTGTCCGATGGTATATATCGGTAAACCAAGATGCTCGCCCAGTTGCTTACCCTGACGATCTTGAATGGGGCCGGGTTGTAGCAAGTCTGGGGCGTATTGACGCAGAAATTCAAATTGGTCAAAGCCTTTCAAAAAGCATAAGTCTTCGCTGTCTTTTCGGACAGATAAATCTAGCCCGGCTTCAGCAGCAATGGAACGTACCTGGGGTTTTGTGTAGCCACCCAAAGGTAAAAGCATATGTTGGAAGGTTTCTTGATCTAAGATGCTCAGGAAGTAAGATTGATCTTTGCTCAGGCTGGTTGCCTTGTGCAATTCAACCAGACCCCCCTGATGCACCAATTGGGCATAATGACCCGAAGCCAGAAATTGCGCTCCTTTGGCGCGTACCTCTCGCCAGAGACTGCCCCATTTGATCTGGCGATTGCAGATCATGCAGGGATTGGGGGTACGCCCGCTTGCAAGTACTGCCAGGTAGGGTTCGATCACTTCCTGACGGAAGTGTAATCTCCAATCAAGAATCTCAAGGGGAATTTTGAGCTGGTCGGCAACAGTTTGCGCACTGCCGACATCCTCTGAGACCACACCTGGCTCGGGTTCCCATAGGCGTAAATGCACCCCCCGCACTTCATAACCCTGGCGCTTGAGCAGCAACGCAGCAACAGCACTGTCGACGCCACCGCTCAGTCCCACAAAGACCAGTCCATCCCTTGCTTTTTGCATTCCCTTATTTTACCTTCCAATCCAAATAAGGCATCCAACAAATAAATCAGAATTTAAACTAACCTTAACAGTTTCTTCTCTTTGGGTTTGTAATATTCAGACATGCAAATGCGGGTTTTACGTTATCACTACACTAATTCATACCTGATTCAGATCAACAACGGCTGGCTAATGTTTGATTGTGATTGTGCAGGCACTTTAGGTGCCCTGTTCAAAGCGCTAAAAGCTGAAGGTATCTCACTGGGCGAAGTGAACTATCTGTTGATTTCCCACTTTCACCCCGACCATGCTGGTTTAGCCCAGGACCTTAAGGAAATGGGCGTCAATTTGCTGGTAATGGAAGAGCAACGCGATTACCTGCACGTGCAGGATTCTGTTTACGCCAAGTCCAACGAACATTTTTTCAAACCAATCCAGGAAAAAGGCAATTGCTACCTGCAGTGTACTCAAAGCCGCGCGTTTCTGGCTGAGCTTGGGCTTAAAGGTGAGATTTTGCACACACCCGGCCATACTGAAGACAGCATTAGCTTGATTTTGGATGGAGAAGCTGTTTTCCATGGGGACCTACCTCCATACGCGCAAGTTGACGCCCTGCAAAATTCAAAGACTTCTAAAAGTTGGGCAGCTATTATGGAAAGACAGCCAGCATACGCCTTCGCCGGACATTGGCCAAAAATCCCTTTACCAAATCAACCAGCAAAAACTTCTGAAATCGCTTAAACTTCCATTCTCGGAGATTAGCGATGACCTATTGCGACACCCACTGTCACCTTGATTTTGAAGTATACAAGCCCGACCGCGACTTGGTGGTGAAACGTGCCAAGTCTGTTAGCCTTGAATTCATCATTAACCCAGGCATCGACCTGCCCTCTTCGTTGGCAGCCATCGAATTAGCCAGTGTCTATCCCAATTTTTGTTATGCCATGGTTGGCTTCCATCCCAATGATGCCCAGCATTTTGATAAAGAAGCCGACGCAAAGCTAAAGCAACTCGCCAGCGCACCAGGTGTGGTAGCGATCGGTGAAATTGGTTTGGATTATTACCGGGACCGTTGCAGCCCGACGGTTCAACGTCAGATCCTCGAAAAACAACTCGATCTCGCCCAAGCTTGTCAATTACCCGTCTGCATCCACAACCGCGAAGCCACCACTGATTTGCTTTCAATCCTGCGTGCCTGGTGGCAAGGCTTGCCAGTGCAAAGTCCTCAAAAATCCAGCCCTGGTGTTTTACACGCCTGGTCTGAAGACTTCCAAAGTGGTATTCCATTCATGGAGATGGGATTTATGTTTGGGGTTGGTGGACCCGTGAGCTTCAAAAATGCGGTGGACCGCCACGCGTTCGTGAGTCAATTACCAGTTGAACATTTACTACTGGAAACTGATGCGCCTTTTCTGACACCAGTGCCTTTTCGTGGGCGGCGCAATGAACCTGGCTATATACCCCAGATCGCGGCTGCCATAGGCAATCTAAAGGGTATGACCGCAGAAGAAATTGGCAGAATTGCCACTTTAAATGCCAGAAAAGTCTATAGCCTTATCAAACAGAGTGCTCAATCTGGCTGAGTAGTGATCTCGATTGTTCCTTCAATTTCCTTTATTTCGCCGGGGAGTGTGCCTTCTGCAGTCTCGACAACATCGTCGTGTTCTGCGGGATAGATTTTCACCGGAATTTCTTCAACCACCGGTAGTTCCACCACAGGTGCTTCGACCACCATCAGGTCTTGTTCTGGCACCAGCGCTGGTTTCTTGGGTGGACGCGATCTGACGCGATGATGCTTTAACTTGTATGAAGGCACCACTTTGAGGATCTCAAGTGAAGGCCGTTTATAACCTGTGTCCACTTGGCGCTTTGGCAATTTGATGGGTTGTGGAGTTAGGTCTTTGTAAGGGATCTTGGTTAGTAAGTGGCTGATGCAATCCAATCGTGCCCAGCGCTTGTTGTTGGCATCCACTACATACCAGGGCGAATTGCTGGTGTCCGTAAAACGAAACATCTCATCCTTTGCCCGCGAATATTCTACCCACTTGGTGCGGCTGGCCATATCCATCGGTGAGAGTTTCCAACGTTTTCGGATGTCATGGATGCGTTCCTGGAAGCGACGTTCCTGTTCCTCATCATCGACAGAGAACCAATACTTGATCAGAATGATTCCCGAGCGAATGAGCATATTCTCAAACTCTGGAACAGAACGGAAGAATTCCTGCACCTGTTCTTCAGTGCAGAAACCCATCACACGTTCAACCCCTGCGCGGTTATACCAACTGCGGTCAAAGAGCACCATTTCACCTGCGGCGGGAAGGTGTTCAACATATCGTTGGAAGTACCATTGGGTTTTTTCACGTTCAGTCGGTACAGCCAGAGCAACAATGCGCACAACACGGGGGTTCAGGCGATCAGTAATGCGCTTGATAACACCCCCCTTACCCGCTGCATCCCGGCCTTCGAAAAGAACAACCACTTTGAGACCTTTTTCTTTGATCCAGCCTTGCATCTTCACGAGCTCAATTTGTAACTTTGTAAGCTCAGTTTCGTAATCTACTTTGGAAATTGGTTTGCGATCTTTGTAGTAACGGTTGGTAATATTTTGCGGTTTTTTACTCTTGCTTGGGTCTGCTTTTTTCTTTGTTGCAGCCATGACACTCCTCATTTCCCGCGATTTGATTCGCGCTTGTAATCAACAAAGCGATAGCCAATTCCTCGTTCTGTCAGGATGTACTGGGGGTTTGAAGGATCTTTTTCAAGTTTATTGCGCAAATAGTTGATATAAAGGCGAACGTAATGGGGTTCATTTTCATACTCATAACCCCAAACCTTCTGCAAAATCTGGTCGTGGGTTAATACCCATCCAGAATTTTTCACAAGATGATTGAGCAAGCGGTATTCAGTTGGTCGTAATTTGACTTCTTCGCCATCAATGAAGACCTGATGTCGGCCAAAATCTATCTTTAGGCGGCCATCCACATCCACAACGCCCTCTTCAGAATCGCCGATAAAACTGCCGCGGCGCAATACAGCACGAATGCGGCTGGTAAGCTCCTTGGGGCTGAAAGGTTTGGTAACGTAATCATCCGCCCCCAGTTCGAGCCCTTTGACCTTGTCAGCTTCTTCACCCTTGGCGGTGAGCATGATGACAGGGGTATTGCCCACTTCACGAATCATCCTAAGAACGGTGAAGCCATCCAGGTCGGGCATCATGACATCCAGAAGAACGAGGTCGGGGATAACAGCGCGCAATCTATCCATCGCTTGCGCCCCGTTATTGGCCTCAAAGACTTCGAAACCGTCCTGTTCCAGATTCAAGCGCATAATTCTGACTAACCCGCGTTCATCATCCACAACCAGAATACGATTTTTTCGGCTTGACTTTTCCATGCATCCTCTCAAGAAACAGAAATCACAATAGCACTGATATTATCAGTGCCTCCAGCTTCATTTGCAAGGGCAACCAGGCGGCTGGCTGTATCAGCATTTTGCCGGCCAGGACGCAAGTAACGCGCAAGGCTATTCTGTTCTACCAAGCTCCAAAGTCCATCAGAGCAAAGTAAGAAAACCGTTGCTTCGGTTAATTTCATATTCCCAAGATCCACTTTAAAGCCATCCCCCTGCCCGAGCGCGCGGAATAGAATGTTGCGTTGCGGGTGTTCTCGGGCAGCGCTGCTTTCAATCTGGCCAAGGTCCACCAGGCGACGTACTAATGAATGGTCAACCGTCAGACAGCGTAATCCTTCTGATCGTGTGTTGGCATAAAGACGCGAGTCACCCACGTGCCCATAGTAGGCCATTGTGTCAGCAATGAACAGTAGTGTGAGCGTGGTCCCACTGCCTTGTGCTTTTGACAGCACTGCGTCCTGGGCTAGTAAAATTGCTTGATTAATGGCAGTTTCAACGAAACTTACCTCAGCTTTTGCCTTGTTCGACAACAAAGGTTCAATCAAGCAATTCATCAAATCAGCTTTTACTGTCTCGATAGCCGTCTTACTGGCCAATTCACCATTGACATGACCACCCATGCCATCAGCAACAATAAAGAGCCCGAGCGCACTAAAACCATGGGGGTCGTCCTCACGAGAAATAAAAGTAAATAGTGCGTCTTCATTCTTGTCACGTATCTTACCGTTGGCACTCTCTGAAATCGCGTAGAGAAATGGGGGTTGATGCAGGCCTTCGGAGAGTGGGCTGGGAGGCATGTTCGCAGGTGTTTCCTTTTTACCGAACCATCGATTAAGTATCACAAAGCTCCAGATTAAGGCGTAGGCGTAGGAAGGTTGATGAGGGTAAGGTACTCTTCAGCCGCCCAACCTGTGCGGGTTTTATCATATGGCGCTTCCAACTGCCACCAGGTAAAGGCATTTTTCTCGACCGGCCCGCCAATAATCTCAAAGACTTCCTCATCCATCGCAATGAACTGGGTAAGTGAGTCTGTGGTTGCACTTTGGCGAATACGCAATCCAGCTCCGCCAGTATTGGAGACTTTGGCGTAAGCGCCAATGCCCATTACCCCGGGTGACAGCGACAGAATTGGGCTTGGAGTTGGCGTAAATATACTGGTAGGAATGATTGTGAGAGGTGTTTCAGTAGGCGCGGGCAAGATGGTAACCGCAGGTGGTGTAAGCGTGGTTTGATAAGCTTGCGTCTGAAGACCACCTACACGCAAGACTAACATTCCCAAGGCAAGGAGAACAACAGCAAAAAGGACCGCTCCAATGATTGCCAGGGGATGAATCCCAGGTTTTGTGGGTTGGTTCGTCATAATCTAATGCAATTATATCAGCCAGTAATAATTGCTAAACAGGCTGTCGAAACAGTCAAATGGCAGGTGGTAAAATCGCTCTATGCTTTTAAAGAAGAGGAAGAAAAAAAATACCTCCTGGCGTCCTTATACAATAACGATTGGGGTTGCCTGCATGCTGGCGGCCCTCCTAATGACAATTATTGATTACTCGCGTTTTGAAAGCGGAGAAGCTTCTTATCCGGCCGGTTTACACATTAGCGGCATCCCAGTTGGCAAGCTCAGCAGGGCTGAAGCTGAAGCTCGTTTGGAAAGCAGCTTCAAGCTTCCTGTTGAATTGGACTACCGTGGAGCCCGCATGCAGTTTACACCTGAGGTCTTTGGTTTTCAGTTGAACGCCAGCCAGGTACTGGATGCGTTTGAGGCCTCTCAAGGGACTGCTCTAAAGGCAGCCCTATGGTGGCAACATTTATGGGGTCAAACCCCTGATGGTGGAACAGGCAACCTTGATTTATACCCAAGCGTAGATCCTCTGGCGATCCGTAACCTGATCGAGCAGGAGATTCGACCTCGTTATGATCAGAAAGCCTACGCACCTTACCCAATTCTAAACACTACTTATTTTGAACCTGGCAATCCAGGCAGGAAAATTGCGGATACTGAACAAACTGTAGCGGCCATCCAATCAGCTCTAATTTCAACAACCGACCGCCATGTTTCGCTTGAAATCCTTGAGCTGCCCACCCCTGAGCTGGACCTCAAAATGCTGGAAGTCGCACTCAAAGTCATCATTCAAAACGAGGGTTTTGATGGGATCGTAGAAATCTATACGCAAGATATGAGTAACGGTAACCTGTTACAGTTGGCACAACAAGCCTATCAGCCAATTTCGCCGGATATCGCTTATTCAGGTGCATCGACAGTAAAAATCCCGATTGCTGTCTCGGTGATGCGCCGCCTGGATGGTGAACTGCCAGGCCTTGCAGAAGGCTGGATTTTTCAGATGCTGACAAAATCACTCAACCCTCCTGCCGACGCGCTGATGAGAACCTATCTGGATGAGACCTTAGGCCCTTTATTGGTGACGCAGGACATGCAAGATTTGGGCTATCAAAACACCTTCCTGGCAGGTTATTTCGCGGATGGCAGCCCATTGCTGCAGCGTTTCACCACGCCTGCCAATTCGCGCATGGATGTTAACCTCAACCCGGACATTTACAACCAAACCGTTCCCTCAGAAATTGGCGATCTACTAAGTCGTATTTACCAGTGCTCTATTGGCGCTGCATCAGAAAAAGGCCTATACAATGGGCAAATCGGACAGGCAGCCTGCCAGCACATTGTTGAGGTGATGAGCCAGAACCGCATGGGCGCCCTCATTGAAGCCGGCCTCCCGCCAGGCCAGGCCATCGCCCATAAGCACGGATGGACCTCCGACACCGACGGTCTGCTGCACACCATCAGCGATGTAGGCATCATCCTGGATGGGGAAAAATCTTACGTTGAGGTCATCTTCATCTATTCGCCACGTCAGATAATTTTCGACACGGGCAGTTACCTCGTTGCACGGCTCTCCCAATGCATCTATAATTCCAAACATATCGATAACCAAACTATTTGGTTGGGAGAATGATGGCATGAGACTGATCCTGACGCATGATCAGGCAGACCTGGACGCGATTGCCTCGCTAATGGCTGCCAAGCTACTGGACCCTGAGGCTTATGCTGTGCTGCCCAAAGCACTAAATGTGGATGTTCAGGCATTCGTGAACCGTTACGGCAGGGAACTTGGGTTTTCAACCCTGAACGACCTGCCCATTGAAAATGCTGAAAGCGTATTACTGGTGGACACGCAAACCATGGCTACCCTGAAACCGGTCACTCCATCCACCAGCGTGAGGGTCATCGATCATCACCCCCGAAAAAAATCAACCAAACCGGATTGGCAGATCGAGATTGGGAATACCGGGGCTTGTACAACACTACTCTTGCGTGAAATTCGTCAACGGAATTTATCTCTCAGCGTTATCCAGGCCACCTTACTTCTGTTGGGAATTTACGAAGATACCGGTTCTTTAACCTACACCACAACTACAGCAGAAGATGCTTACGCAGCCGCCTGGCTGCTTGAGAACAAGGCAGACTTAAACCTGGTGGCCAAATATTTGGAGACGCCGCTTTCCAGCAGCCAGAAAAGTCTGTTTGACCGCCTTTTGAAGACCACTGAAACGGTGCTCATTGAAGGGAAGACCCTACTTTTAGCCCGGGCGGACGCCCAGGATATGCAGGACGAGATTTCGACAGTTGCCCACAGTTTGCGGGATTTCTTCGCTGGTGATGGCCTGATTCTATTGATAGCCACCCGCCAGGGCGTGCGCATTGTTGGCCGGTCAAGCACAGACGAGGTGGATGTAGCCAAACTGGCGCGCAAGTTCGGCGGCGGTGGCCATTTGCGGGCAGCTTCAGCTCTCGTACATCAGGAGAGGCATGCTTCCGCGGATTCTGTGAACAAGCTGCTAAACGAACTCTACGATCAAATTCTTGAGTACTTGCCCGCGATCGTTACCCGAGGGATCACAATTTCCGACATTATGTCGCAATCGCCGTTGGTGCTTGATCCTGACAAATCTGTAGGTGAAATTCAAGACCTGATGATCCGATACGGATTCGAAGGTTTTCCTGTTGTGGAAAATGGTCAGGTAATCGGCCTCGTTAATCGCCGCTCTGTCGATAGGGCAATTGCTCACAAGTTAGTTACCGACGCCCGGTCGTTAATGAACGCAGGCAAAGTAAGCATTGAGACGACAGCCGGACTAAGTGAGCTGAAGGACTTAATGACCGAAAGCGGTTGGGGGCAAATACCAGTCACGGAAGACGGTCGTATTGTAGGCATTGTCACCCGCACAGATCTGATGAATGCTACTAAAGAAAAGGAAATGGGCAAAGAACAGCCAAACTTAACCAGTATGCTTGAAGAGGGTTTACCGGTTTCTCATTTAGCCCTACTAAAGTTATTGGCAAATGAAGCCAAAGAGATGGATTTACCTATCTACATTGTAGGCGGCTTCGTAAGGGATCTGATTTTACGCCAGCCGAGCCTGGATTTTGATGTAGTTGTGGAAGGCGATGCAATTGCTTTTGGCCGGCACTTAGCTCGAAAATTCGGTGGCAACGTTGTCAAACATGAAACCTTTGGCACCGCTAAATGGTCGATCACGGAAGCAAAAGACAATTTACTGCCTGAGCTTGATAAGAACAGTGCGTTTGCCCCTGAAGACTTACCCAAGTCAATTGATTTGATTAGCGCGCGTAATGAGTATTACACACAGCCTGCTGCTTTGCCGACCGTTCAGCCAGCTGATATCAAGCTGGACTTACGCCGCAGGGATTTCAGCATCAACACTCTGGCAGTGCGCCTGGATGGCGAACATTTTGGTGAGTTTCAGGATTACTGGGGTGGTTATGAGGACCTCAAAGACGGTCTCATCAGGGTTCTGCACACGCTATCTTTCGTGGATGATGCTACCCGTATCTTACGGGCGGTACGATTTGCGGCTCGTTTTGGTTTCGAAATTGAGGTACGCACACTGGAATTGCTTAAAGATGGGCGCAGGCATCTGCGCGAAATTACCCCCGCGCGATTGCGCAACGAATTGGATTTGATTTTCACGGAAGCCAAACCTGCATCGATTCTATCCAAACTGCATCAACTGGGTGTTCTCGAGGCTATTCATCCCGGTCTTGGTTTGACCCCGGAAGCAGAGCTCGCGCTGGGAGAATTAAACCACGAGGTTCCAGACAGTGAATGGCAAGTAAAAGTGCCAGCGTCCAACCATCTGAGCCTACGTCAAACGCTTGGCTATATTTTCTGGTTGGGTAAGCTCAGGCAAACAAACCTCTATGCCTTCCACGCCATCCTTAACCTACCCACCTGGCTGGAAACAGCCATCCAAGCATACCGAGAGTTAATTCAGGGGTCCGATGCTCTGCTTAATTCCAAACCCAGCCAGGTAACCAGTCAACTGGATCAAGTACCTTCATTGGCAATATACGCGGCCTATCTGTCCAGTAAAGACACCGCTTTCAGAGATTTGCTACAGCGTTACACATTTGAATATCGGCAAGTAAGACCACACATTGGGGGCAAAACCTTGATCGCTGCTGGCCTTGCCCCTTCTGTGGATTTCACAAAAATACTTAAGAAACTCCGCGAAGCACGCCTGGATGGTGAAATAAATACAGATGAAGAAGAAGAAGCGTTCTTTCAGGCATTATTGAAGGCAAAATGAATGCTCAAGAAAGTGCCGAATTCCTGACTTCCTCAGGGGAGAAGATCCATTTAAGGCTACTTGAAGAAGCTGACCTACCTGCACTTGAATGGGAAGGTCGCTTTAGTCACTTCCGCAAACTTTATCAACAACATTACAAGAACTACCTGATCGGCTCAACACTTATCTGGGTGGCCGTAAACCAGGCCGGGAAAGTCATCGGTCAGGTTTTCTTGTTACTTTACGCCAAGGATAAAGAAATCGCGGATGGGAAAAACCGAGCTTATCTTTTCTCGTTCCGTATCCGCGATGAATGGCGTGGGCAAGGTATTGGCAGCTTTATGATGCAATTTGTGGAAGACTTCCTGCGACAAAAAGGTTATTCCTGGCTACGTTTGAATGTTGGCAGAGATAATATAGCTGCCATAGAAATTTACCGGCATCGCGGTTACCGCATTATGGGTCCGGATTCCGGCACCTGGCGTTATGAGGACGATAACAATAAATGGCAGACGGTTAGTGAACCTGCCTGGCGTATGATCAAAGAACTCTAATCAGCTCTACTAGTTGAGGAATGGGTTTGACCGAGGCGTGCCATAAGCGCGTCCTTTATTTCTACCATATCTGTCTCAGACAGGTTGGCTGGGATGGTCAGGACATTCTGATGTCTGTGTGTGGAAAGCTCCAAACCTTGCCGGGTAATCTCCAGATTACTGATTTCACTGACACGCAGGGTGAGTTCGGGCATGCCAGGTGTGTTTTGTTTGACTGTTTCGCCATCCCACACCAACGTGTATTCGTTGATGTTGCGGCGCGAATTTTGAATCGCATTGGACATATAGTAAATCAACAAACCGACAATTATGGGTAACCACCACAATGAACCAAGCGGAAGTTTTCGGATTGTGATAAAGGCGAAAGCCCCAATGATGAGCAATACGGTCGTACCCAGGTATAAACTGAGGATAGTTTTGCGTTCTTTTGGGAACTTTTTTGGGTCCAAACGGTAAACTTTGACGATTTTTTGTTCCATGATATCAATTCGCGGGCGTCAGGCTGCCACCACCAGCCAGACTAAAAGTGTTACCCCCCAGGGAGGGGCTTTGGATAGGGTCATAATATAGAGTAAAGCCATTACCAATAATTCCCTGTACTGTGTTTCCGGAGCTTGTGACACCCAGAAGTCTATTGACGTAAGAATTACCGGTCAAGGTCCAGGAACTGGTAGCATCCATTGTCAGCGAGATAAAACGGGCCGTACGTTTTTGGTTAATAGCTCCAGTCAGAATGGTGTTGCTGGATAAGTTTAATGAGACTGCACTGAGCTGATCGGCGTTGATGCTGCCATTAACCACCATACTGGAAAGACTGAGCGAAACTGTTGCACCGTTTGCACCAATCTGACCCCAACTTTCATTACCAGAAGCCTGCAGTAAAACACCTGAGGCTGTAATTATCTCAACATCCTTTAGAGTGACCTGGGCTTGTGTGTTAGTGACGTAAAAAAGAGGTGCCTCGAGGTTGCGTGTGTTCAGGGTGCCGCCTTCCGCTGAAAAACTGGTATTGCCCGCCAGGGTCTGGTTTTGACCGGAACGATATAACAAAATACCGTTATCCAAACCGGAAGTGATGGCAGTGACATTCCGCATCGCGATAGTGCTGGTGCCATCCACCTCAGCAATTGATGCTGCACTGGCAGCGCAGGTATTTCCATCCGCAAAAAGCGTTCCCCAAGAAAGGTAACAAGGGGAGTTACTGCCTGAAGTATTGACTGTTCCACTTCGGATGGTGAGCGAACCTCCCCCTGAACCGACCACGATACCAGCAGAATCTTGAACTCTGGTAGAAACCTGAACGTTGGTAAGTTCTGCTGTTGCCCCGCCTGCTACGACCACCCCCGAACTTGAGGGAGAAAGGGTTTCAATCGTACCACCTTCAATTGTCAATTGAGCTCCCTGACCAAGAGCAAAAACTCCGTTAGCCGAGGTTCCGTTAGTATTCAACTTTGGATTTTCCAGGCGTAAGCGGCTACTTGACCTGACCAGGCAGGCTGAATTGAGGCCGTAAATTTGAGAATTGGCATTTGAGGAGGATGTTCCGGCTTTCTGTATGCTCGGGTTGATCAGACCGAGCGTGGCGCCATTGTTAACGTAGACACAAGTCTCATCCGTGTCCACAGCGATAAAATTCTGGTTTTCAATTATGGAACTGCCCGTATTAAGGAAGAAAACAGGCTTCAACGTAGAAAGACCCTCTTCTTCGTTTGTCGCAATTTCACCTGGAGTGGAGCTGCCATTGGCGCTTGTGGGAAAAGGCTCCTGGGTTGGGATGGCAATTGTGGCGGCTTGTGTTTCGAATGGAGCTGACGATTCTATCGGAGAAGGAACTATTTCAGGAGTGGCCGTCTCAATGGCCAGGGTGGCCATCGGGGGAGGGGTTTTTACCAGGGTGGCTATACTGGTCGGAATTCCGGAACTAGAAATGTGGACTGTGCATCCGATGGTCAGGCAACAGAAAATCAGAACAGTGGATTTGAAAATTGAATTTTGCCTGAATTTCATGGGGTTTAATCCTTAGGTATAAGTATACCTTCTGAAATTTATGGACATAAATCCGAGCTATCACCTTGAGGATAATTTAAACATCCACAACCAAATTTCAAACAAATATTAATAATCAATTCTAATAAATTCGGTTACAATTAAGCGACACGAGTTCAAATGTGTGTTTTTTAATGTGTGTATAAAACGGGCATAACCCGATATAACAAGGAGCGACAATGAACAGAGAAATGGTCATGACTGACGCCAACGAGGCCACCGCCTACGTTGCCTACCGCCTAAGCGAAGTGATCGCGATTTATCCAATTACCCCATCCTCCCCCATGGGTGAGTTTGCGGATCAATGGATGGCAGAACGCGTTCCCAACATTTGGGGCACAATTCCTTCCGTCAATGAAATGCAATCCGAAGGCGGAGCCGCTGGTGCCGTACATGGAGCCCTGCAAGCAGGTGCCTTAACAACAACCTTTACGGCTTCACAAGGCTTGCTCTTGATGATCCCCAACATGTACAAGATCGCCGGTGAATTAACCCCAACTGTCTTCCATGTTTCAGCGCGTTCGCTGGCTGCGTCAGCCCTCTCCATCTTCGGTGACCACCAGGATGTCATGGCTACCCGTCAGACCGGTTGGGCGCTAATTTCCAGCAACTCGGTGCAGGAAGCCCAGGATATCGCTGCCATCGCCTCTGCATCAACCCTGCGCGCGCGTGTGCCTTTCCTGCACTTCTTTGATGGTTTCCGCACTTCTCATGAAGTCAACAAAATGGAACGTGTCACTGATGAGGACCTGGTTGCTTTCATCAACAATGAGATGATTTTTGAGCATCGCAAGCGTGCACTAACACCCGACCGCCCAGTTCTGCGCGGCACCGCTCAGAACCCGGATGTCTACTTCCAGGCTCGCGAGACTGTCAACCGTTACTACAACGAGGTTGAACGCATCGTCAGCGAAGAGATGGACCGCTTTGCAGACCTGACCGGCCGCCAGTATCACACAATTGAATACTACGGCGCAAAAGATGCTGAAAAAGTCATTGTTATCATGGGCTCCGGTGTCGAAACAGCTTCCGAAACCGCCGCTTACCTTAACAATAAGGGCGAAAAAGTAGGCGTTATCGATGTACGTCTTTACCGTCCATTCCCGGTTGAAAGCTTTGTCAAAGCACTACCCAAGACCGTCAAGAAAATTGCCGTTCTTGACCGAACCAAAGAATCTGGTTCCATCGGCGAGCCTCTATACCAGGATGTGGTTAATGCCCTGCATGTCGGTGAGAACCTGGGGATCAATCCCTTTGAGAAATTACCTCTTGTTATCGGCGGCCGTTATGGTTTGTCCTCCAAGGATTTCAACCCAGCCATGGTCAAGGGTGTTTATGATGAACTGGACGCTGAAAAACCTCGCCGCCAGTTTACTGTTGGCATCATCGATGATGTTACCAACCTGAGCATCGATTTCGACCCCGATTTCGAAATTCTGCCCGATAACATGGTTCAGGCTTTGTTCTACGGCCTCGGTTCTGACGGTACTGTTGGCGCGAACAAGAACTCCATCAAGATTATCGGCATTGAGACCCCCAACTACGCCCAGGGTTACTTTGAGTACGACTCCAAGAAATCCGGCGGCATCACCGTGTCGCATTTGCGCTTTGGCCCACAACCCATCAAAGCCCCTTACTTCATTGCCCCCGGTCAGGCCAATTTTATCGGCTGTCACCAGGTCTCCTTTGTGGAACGCTATGACATGCTCAAATATGCCCGCCCAGGTTCCGTCTTCCTGCTGAACAGTATCTACGGACCGGAAGAGGTCTGGGATACGCTTCCCAAGGAAATGCAGAAGTCTTTGATCGATAAGAAGATCCGCTTCTATGTGATCGATGCCTACGATGTTGCTGAAAAAGCCGGTATGGGCAATCGTATCAACACCATCATGCAGACCTGCTTCTTTGCCATCTCTGGTGTTTTACCAAAGGATGAAGCCATCGAGGCTATCAAGCACTCGATTTACAAGACTTACCAGAAAAAAGGCGAAGCCGTTGTTCAGAAGAACTACGAAGCGGTGGACGCCTCCGTTGCGAATATGCACGAGGTCAAGCTGCCCGCCAAGGTCACTGCCACTGTTGGTCGCAAACCAGGCGTGCCGGCGGAAGCTCCCCAGTATGTGCGTGAAACCTTGGGCGCCATCATCGACCTGGAAGGTAATTCAGTTCCTGTCAGCCAGATGCCCGATGACGGCACCTTCCCAACTGCCACAACCAAATGGGAGAAACGCAATATCGCGTTGGAAATCCCAGTTTGGGACCCCCAGCTTTGTATCCAGTGCGCCAAATGCTCCTTTGTTTGCCCGCACGCTGCCATTCGCACCAAGGTTTATCCGAATGAGCTACTTGAAAACGCGCCTGAAACCTTCAAGCACATTTTCTCAAAATCCGGCAACTGGAAGGAAGGTTATTCCTACACTGTCCAGGTAGCACCAGAAGATTGCACAGGCTGCGGCCTTTGTGTTGAAAACTGCCCCGGCAAGGACAAGACCGACCCCAGCATCCATGCCATCATGCTCAAACCTCAACCTCCCCTGCGCGAACAGGAAGCGGAAAACTTCAGGTTCTTCCTGGATATCCCTCACTTTGACCGCGCGGATGTGCCACTGACCACCGTCAAGAACTCCCAGATGTTTGAACCTTTGTTTGAGTTCTCCGGTGCCTGCGCTGGCTGCGGTGAGACACCGTACATTCGTCTGGTTTCCCAACTCTTTGGGGACCGCATGATTGTTGCCAATGCTACAGGCTGCACCTCAATTTATGGTGGTAACCTGCCCACTACCCCCTGGGCCGTCAATGGCCAAGGCCGTGGCCCTGCCTGGTCTAACTCGCTCTTTGAAGACAACGCCGAATTTGGCCTGGGAATGCGCTTTACCCTCGACAAGTTCAAAGAATTCGCCAAAGAATTATTGGAAAAGAAAGCCGATTCCGTTGGCAGAGATTTAGCAGATGAAATTTTGAATGCTTCTCAGAAGACTGAAGGCGAAATTCGCGATCAGCGCGCCCGTGTAGCAAAACTGAAGAAGGTATTGGAAGGCAGCCAGGATAAAGACCTGCAACAATTATTCAGCCTGGCTGATTACCTTGTGCGCAAGACAGTATGGATCATGGGTGGTGATGGCTGGGCTTACGATATTGGCTTCGGCGGTTTGGACCATGTATTGGCTTCCGGCCGGGACATCAATGTACTCGTGCTCGATACCGAAGTCTACTCCAATACCGGCGGTCAAAGTTCCAAGGCTACCCCCCGTGCTGCAGTTGCCAAGTTTGCCGCCAATGGCAAGGAAAAACCCAAGAAAGATTTGGGTCGCATAGCTATGACCTACGGAAATATCTATGTTGCCCGTGTCGCCATGGGTCACAACGACGGCCAGGTTTTGAAAGCCCTCGTCGAGGCAGATTCTTACGAAGGCCCAAGCCTTGTGGTTGCCTACAGCCATTGTATTTCTCATGGCATCGACATGAAGAAAGGCTTGATCCAGCAGAAGGCGGCTGTCAACTCCGGTGCCTGGGTGACCTATCGTTACGACCCACGTCTTGTGGAACTCGGCAAGAACCCGTTGCAGTTGGACTCCAAAGCCCCTTCAATTAAAGTTGCAGATTATGCCTACAGTGAGAACCGTTACCGTATGCTGCTACAGACCGATGAACAACGTGCGGAAGAACTGATGCGTGGTGCCCAGACAGATGCTGAACGCCGCTGGAAGATCTACGAGCAGCTTGCTGCCATGGATTACAGCAAGCCCGAGGAACCAGCCGAAGGAACAAACTAAAGGCCTGCTGCCCTAAATTGAACTAAGGTACAATAAACGCTGACGCGGCAATCCCGTCAGCGTTTATTTTTTTGCTGATTTTGTCAGGATTGTTTTATATTGTCGATTAAAATCATCACAAGAACATTCATAACCAGGAAACCATGACCGTTGTAGACGACATTAAAGCACAACTCGACATTGTGGATTTTGTCTCCCAGGGTGGAGTAAAACTCCGGCGTACTGGCAAGAACTACATCGGCTTTTGCCCATTCCACAGTAACACCCGTACCCCTGCATTTGTTGTTTTTCCGGATACTCAATCCTGGCGCTGCTTTGGGCAGTGCAATGAAGGCGGAGACCTTTTTGGTTTTGTCATGAAGAAAGAAGGCTGGGACTTCTCCGAAACCCTGAAGTACCTGGCAGATAAGGCCGGTATTGTCCTCAAGCCGCTTACACCTGAAGCAGAAGCTCATCAGGAAGTAAACGTCCAAATCAGCCAGATGCTTGAAGATTGCGTCACCTATTACCGCCAGCAGATGATGGAAACCACGCCCGGCAAAGCTGCCCTTGCTTACCTGCGTAAAAGGGGGTTGACAGATGAAACGATCAAAATTTGGGGGTTGGGTTATGCCCCAGGCGGCTGGAACGACCTTGCAGATCATTTAAAACGCAAAGGTTACAAAGAAGCCTTGATCCTGGCCGGTGGGATGCTGACCGAAGGTGAAGAAGGGCGTACTTACGACAAATTTCGAAACCGTCTTATGTTCCCCATTAGGGATACCTATGGCAAGATGGTTGGGTTCGGCGGGCGTGTACTGGACCCAAATGATGTTCCCAAATATATGAATTCACCAAAAACTGATCTCTTCGACAAAGGCCGGCTGCTTTATGGATTGGACATGGCCCGTCAATCCATCCGACGTAACGACCAGGCGGTCATTGTGGAAGGTTACATGGATGTGATAGGCCTTCATCAGACCGGTTTTGACAACGCAGTTTCCGGCATGGGTACCGCCCTCACAGAAGATCAATTCAGGCTAATCAAGAAATTTACCCGAAACATAGTGCTGGCACTGGACCCTGATGCAGCTGGTGACAAGGCCACTCTCAAGGGTCTTGAAACGGCCCGGCAGAGTATGGACCAAGTGAACGAAATGTCTTTTGATTCGCTGGCACACCTGCGCACTGAAAGCCGTTTGAGCGCCGATATCCGGGTTACATCCCTACCGGACGGCAAAGACCCGGACGAAATCGCTTTGGCTGACCCTGAAGCGTGGAAGGGTATCATGCAATCCGCCCAACCAGTTGTGGAACACGTCATGAACACGCTTATGGCTGGGAAAGATCTCACGGACGCCAAGATCAAACGTGATATTGCTGAGCAAGTGATGCATTTAATCGCGGATGTGCCCAACCCGGTTGAGCGTGAAACTTACCGTCAATCACTGGCGCGCAAATTGCGCATTGACGAACGCTCTTTGACCCTTGCTTCAAGCTCCCGACCCAGTACCAGGCGCCGCATGCAGGCCAGTGGAGATGTTTTACCTTCTTCCAAGATACAAAAAGCCAGACGAATTGATGGCAACCGTGCGCTTGAGTTGCACACCATTCTTTATCTAATTGAGAATCCTGAACATAAGTACAAGCTTGACCAGGCTTTGGCAAAACACGAACTTGGTCTTCTTAACGCTGCAGATTTCAATGAGGCCGACTGTCGGGAAGCTTTCAGGATTGTGCTTGCCAGTCTTGCTCAAGATGAGGTTTCAGCAAAAGATTACCTGGCGGAGAACCTTCCAGACATTCTGGAGGCTGTACCAGTTCCGGATCTGCCTGAAACGAGCATCCAACCCAGCATAGAGAAGGAGCTCCGAGATCAGGTACGCAACATCTTGCGCTTGCGCAAAGCTATTGTTGAAAGCCGCACACTCAACTTGCTTTTCCTTCAGGAAGCCCAGGAAGAGAAGCCCTATACAGATGAGGAGCTGCAAATCTTACTTTTCGAGCAGCTTGAACTTCGCCGCAAGATCGACAAAGCTTTCGGAGAGTATGAACCGATGCGCAAGGTTTCAACTTACCGTCTGCCTGAAATCAAGCCAAAATCGAGGAAATCCTAATGGACAACAAGTTTGGTTTCCAGGAAGATGGTCTGGAGATTGATCCGGATGAAGTTGAGTCTATGGACGAATCTCTTAATGTGGACCCGGATGAAACTGAGGAGCTTGATGGTGCATTGGCCATCGATCTGGATGATTTGGATAAGTTGAAAGAAACTGTTTACGAGCCTGAAAAAGATGAAAGGTTAGCGTTATCAGATCTGCCAGAAGAAACAATTCAGCTCTACCTAAGGGATATCAAGCAAGACGCACTCCTAAATGAAGCCCAGGAGTTCCATCTTGGGATGGCCGTCCAGGCCATGGCGTTTCTCTCAGCATTTAAGACCGAAGAAGGATTATTGGATTACAAGCTGCTTTACCAGGATATGCAGAGCAGTTGGCAGCAAGTGTTGAATGATTGTAAGCATCTCAAGATTGAACCCCCAACTTTAGACAAGGTAGTGGCGGAAGCCTCAGATCTGCATGCCAATGTATTGACCAATGAACCATCCTATATCAGAAAATTCCTTGAAAGCCCCAACTGGGGGCAGGATAAGCATTGGGATGAATTGGCCCGTAATCTGTTCCGCTTCGCCACGGATGCCTACCTTTTGCCTGTAAAGACCTCTCGTAAAATTTCAGAGAGTTGTTCTGAGCACACCCAGCTGGAAAAGGAAGATTTGCACAGCCCCTGGATTCCAACCTCAACAGACCTTCAGCAAAGCCTTGAAGAAATCAACGCCAACGCCAAAACAGCCACTCACGCATTGGTTGAAAACAATCTGCGACTGGTTATCAGTGTTGCCAAAAAATACAACTACCGCGGTACTGGAATGATGGACCTCATCCAGGAAGGCAATATGGGTCTGCTTAAGGCGATCCAAAAATTTGACCCCGCGCGTGGCTTCCGCTTTTCAACATACGCCACTTGGTGGATCAGGCAGAGCATCAGCCGCTACCTAAACGAAAATGCACGCACGATCCGCATTCCAGTCCACATGGTAGAAATGATTTCAAAACTAATTAAGGTTCAGCACAACCTTGTGCAGAGTTTAGGACGCGACCCGACCTTTGCTGAGATGGCTGTTCAATCCGGCTTCTTGTCGGACGAGGACGTAAAAAGCATTCTGGAACTGGGCGATAGCAAACACCTGGCCGATCCCGGATTGTTACACCGCTGGGAGGATGCCACGCAAAAGGTGGAGCAGATTCTCAAAAGCGCGGAAGAGCCTGTTTCGCTTGAATCACCCATTGGGGACGAAGATAACAGCACTCTCGGGGATTACATCGAGGATGTGGATGCTGAAGAACCAATGGCCGATGCCATGCGCAATAGTCTCAAAGAAATGGTGCAGACCTCCTTGGGCAACCTCTCTGACAAAGAACGCGAAGTACTGGAAATGCGTTTCGGTTTGTTGGATGGGGTCAACCGCTCACTTGAGGAAATTTCATCCCGGTTTGGCCTAACGCGTGAACGCATCCGCCAGATTGAAGCCAGTGCCCTGCGCAAGCTAAGAGATCCTCATCGTACCAATCCATTGCGCGATTTTTACCAAAATTAGGCTCTCCACTTCTGCTTTTCGCAAAACAGCAATTTCTCAACACAACTTCTCACCCCTTCAGTCAAAAGCTTCTCTGAACCTTAAACAGCAGGTTGTAATAGGCAGCAGGTCTCGCCTAAAATGGGGAGTACAGAGGTTAACCACATGAAAACCAAGCTCCCAATCATTGTCATTGCGGGCCTGATGATTTTTTCTGCCTGCAATACTACCAGCCCGAACATTCCAGCCGAAGTGGATCCTGCTACTTTGACGGCTCCATCCGTAATAATTACCAGCCCGACCTTGGAAAACCTAACCAAAGCAAGCGAAACAGTTTTGGCTGAACCAACAGCATCAATCCCAAAAGATACTATTGATTTGCCTATTCCAAGCCTTGATTTGATCAGCCAGATGGCCATTGGACTTGATACACCCTGGGATATTGCCTTTCTGCCAGAAGGTGGGTTATTAGTCACGGAACGATCAGGTATTCTCAAATTGATTAATGAAGATGGCAAGCAGCTTACCGTTTCAGGTGTGCGTGAGACTGGGGAGGGTGGTTTATTAGGGTTGGCATTACATCCTGATTTTGCCAAGAACAACTGGCTTTACATATATCTGACAAGCGATGATACCGGCACGCTTACCAACCGCATTGAACGCTACGTCTACCACACTGATCACTCTGTCAGCGATCGGGTGGTCATCCTGGAAGGCATTAAGGGTTCCTCCAATCATGATGGCGGACGCATCCGCTTTGGGCCTGACGGGTTGCTTTACATTACAACAGGTGATGCTGGCAATCCCCAACTCGCACAGGACCCTCAGGTCTTGGAAGGAAAGATTCTACGCCTGACAGATGAGGGCGAAGTGCCTGCCGATAACCCCTGGGGAAATCCGGTTTTTTCAGTCGGTCACCGCAATCCACAGGGACTGGCCTGGGATAGCCAAGGCCGGCTCTGGTCAACTGAGCATGGGCCCTCCGGTGGAGAAACAGGCAATGATGAACTTAATTTGATTGAAGCTGGCAAGAACTATGGCTGGCCGCTCATTCGTGGATTAGAAACGCGTGAAGGCATGGAAAGCCCCAAGCTTGAATCTGGGAGAGGGAACACCTGGGCTCCAGCAGGGCTGGAGATTGTGGAGGATTTGGCCTATTTTCCTGGATTGAGAGGTAACGCGCTTTATGCCGCAAACTTGGAAGATCTGAGCCTCGAGGCTCTGCGCATTCATTTTGAAGGGGAATATGGGCGTTTGCGGGCTATACGCCTGGGCCCTGATGGTTTACTCTACCTGGGTACCAGCAATAAGGATGGCCGTGGTTCACCACGCGCAGAAGACGATCAGTTGCTGAAGATCGACCTTAGCCAACTTCGGTAAGCCTACTGCCTCAATAGCAGAAAATCAAAAAGAGGCTGACCCAAAAGCAAGTTGGATCGGTCTCTTTTTTGTATCAATAAG